>CAIZMB010000107.1 GCA_903933935.1 uncultured Cytophagaceae bacterium | reverse complement strand
TTGTTTCTGTAGTTAAATGGGGTCAAAATTATTTAAACCTAAAATTAACGAATCGAATTGCGTCTCAATTGGCTGTTAAATTATTTAATACTGCACTACATCAGCCTTACATTTTACATACTCAACGAAATAGTAGCCAGGTAATGTTTGTTATTTCAAGAGCAACAGAAGTATTAAACCTAGTTATCAATCCTTTCGTAATGTTTATTAATTCATTTTGTACAATTCTATTTATTTCAATACTTTTAATATCGTTAAATCCTATTTTAATATCTGTTACGCTATCCATTATTTTGATATTTTATTTCATTGTTGCATTTTTTATTAAAGGGATAATTAGAAAAGAAAGTATAATACTTTCAGATAGCGGTATAAAATTGAACAAATCTATGCAGGAGGGTCTTGGTGGAATTCGAGATATTTTATTAGATGGAACCCAGCAATATTTTAGTAAAAATTATAATAAACATGATTTAATTATACGTAATTCAACGGCTAAAATTAATATCATTACAAGCACTCCAAATATAGTAATACAAACTGTAGGAATTGCTGCAATTGCTATTTTGGTTAGCATTTTAGGAGATGGTAATAATATTAATTCCGGCCTGCCATTGATGGGAGCTTTAGCATTTGGATATTTACGTATTTCTCCGGCGCTACAAAATGTTTATTCAAGTTGGGTTTCTATTAGAAATGGTCAAGTAAATATAGATCGTGTACTACAATTTTTAAATGAGCCAGTTTTAAACAGTATTTTAAAAAATGAACCTCAGCCATTAATTTTTACAAAGGAAATCAAGTTGAAAAATATTTCATTTAGGTATAGTGATAATTTGCCATTGGCCATAAAAAATTTGGACTTAGTTATTAAAAAAGGGGAGAGAATTGGATTGGTTGGAAAGACTGGAGGAGGAAAAAGCACCCTTTGTGATATTATGATGGGGCTATTAAGTGCTACGAGTGGTAGCTTACAAATAGATAATACGATTATTGACCAAACCAATATGAGGTCATGGCAAATTCATATTGCCCATGTCCCCCAAGTGATTTATCTTTCTGATGGTACAATTGCAGAAAATATTGCTTTTGGTGTTGCTAAAGAGGTCATTAACTATACTAAAGTTGAATTAGCAGCCCAAAAAGCGCAAATAGCAGAAACTATTGGTAATTGGGAAAATGGGTATCAAACTTTAGTAGGGGAACGTGGAGTTAGGCTTTCAGGTGGTCAGCGCCAAAGATTAGGAATTGCAAGGGCGCTCTATAAAGAGGCAGATGTGATAATCTTTGATGAAGCAACTAGTTCTTTAGATGATAATACTGAGTCTGATTTAATGAATGCTATTGAAGGTTTGGATAGAGATTTGACTATCATTATGGTGGCACATAGGCTAACTACATTAAAAAATTGTAATCGCATTTTAGAGTTAAATAAAGGAAAAATAATACAATATGAATCTTATGAATTGTTTATGAATAAAAATTCAACATTAAAATTTGTTACAAATTAACAAAAAATAGGTATCAAGAAGGTATTAATATTTTGCGGAGGATTTGGGACCAGAATGAATAATGGTGAACCAGGTCAATTGAAACCTTTAATTAAGGTGGCAGGCAAAGAAATACTTCGTCATATTATCTCTATTTATGAAAATTATGGTATTGGGGATTTTATTTTATTAGGCGGGTATCGTATTCAAGATTTAATTGAATTTGCCTCCAAATATTCAAATGAATCCCTTCGTATTAGGGTCTTAGATACAGGAGAGGGGACGCCCACGGGTGGAAGATTGTTGATGGCAAAGGATGAATTACAATCTGATTCCTTTTTGCTTACCTATGGGGATAGCCTGACAAATTTCAATCTTGACATGTGTTTAGCTTTTAAAGAAAAGCATAAATCTGATATGATTATTTCTACTTTTAATAAGTTTATTGAATATGGCATTTTAGATATTGATGTTGACGATAGATTAACTGGTATACATGAAAAAACATTTTCAGTTCCAATCAATGCAGGTTTTTATATTTTGGATAAACGAGTTTTTAAATATATTAATTCGATTGAGGACTCTTTTGAAATAGATGTTCTACCTAGGCTAATTGCTGATAGAGACATTGTTATTAGTACATTTAAAGTTCATTTTTGGCATCCAATGGATACGCCAGATGATCAGAAAAAGTTAAATGTCATATTAGAGTCAAATCCTGAGATTATATTTAAATAAAATTAAATTTTATGAATTCTGAATTTTTTAAAGAGTATAATCAATTAATGAATCAAGCATTATCTTCTATGCATGAGGATGATTTATTTGCTGCGGCAGAGTTAATTAGAGAGATTAAGTCAACTAAAAATAAGATTATCGTTGCGGGAAATGGAGGTAGTGCCGCTATGGCTAGCCACGTGGCGGTAGATTTAACAAAGGCAGCTGGAGTTAGGGCAATAACATTTAATGAATCTGATCTATTGACTTGTTTTGCAAATGATTATGGGTATGCACATTGGGTTGAAAAAGCATTGGAATTTTATTCAGATAAAGGAGATGTTGTAATTCTGATTAGTAGTAGTGGTACATCAGCCAATATTGTGAACGGGGCTCAATGGGCAAAAGATTTTGGTCTGAAAGTGATTACTCTTTCTGGTTTTAACCCTAATAATCCGCTTCGAAATTTGGGTGATATTAATCTCTGGGTTAACAGTATGGGGTATAATATTGTTGAAATGACACATCATATATGGCTGGTTGCAATTGTAGATTATTTAGTAGGGAAAATAGAATATAAAGCAAATTAGAATGAAAATACTTGTAACAGGCAATCAAGGTTATATAGGTAGTGTTTTGGTCCCTATGCTTCAGCAAAAAGGACACGAAGTCACAGGGTATGATATTGGTTATTATAAAGATTGTTTGCTTTATGATGATCAAGTTATTGTGAAACAAATAAGTAAAGATATTAGAGATGTTTCCATGAGGGACTTGGAAAATATTGATGTCATTATACACTTGGCAGCTTTATCGAATGACCCTTTGGGAGAACTTGTACCTGGACTTACAGAGGAAATCAACCTAGGAGGAACCCTTTTACTAGCAGAGCTTGCTAAAGAAGCTGGAGTTAAAAGGTTTATCTATTCGTCCTCGCAAAGCATGTATGGGATTTCGACTTACGAAGGTGAATTAGATGAATATGATAGTGAAAAAAATCCAATTACATCCTATGCCATTACTAAGTGGGATGCTGAACTTGCTCTCAATAAATTGCTATCTGAGGATTTTATCGTGACATCTTTTCGACCATCAACGGTATTTGGAGCTAGTCCAAGGTTAAGATGTGATATTGTATTTAATAATTTAGTGGCTTGTGCGTATACAACTGGGAAAATTGAAATAAAAAGCGATGGGACACCTAATAGGCCCGTAGTACATGTTAAGGATGTATGTAATGCGTATATTGCTGGTTTAACAGCTCCAAAAGAATTAGTTGCAGGTAGAGCTTTTAATGTTGGTATACCCAATGGAAATTTTACAGTTAGGCAATTGGCTGAGGCGGCTCAAAGAGCTGTGCCTGGAAGCGAACTTACTTTTACTGGCGAACACGGGAATGATGCACGTACTTACCGAGTAAGTTTTGATCGAATATTGACTGAATTAAAAGGTTATTATGAGCCAGAGTGGGATTTAGATAAAGGGGGAAAAGAATTGGTTGATTTATTTAAAAAAGTAGATTTTAAAGAACAAGATTTCAGAGGTAAAAAAACGACAAGACTTGCTCAATTATCTTATTTACAGGAAATAGGATTTGTAAATGATAAAATGAGAATTTCTTAAAATTAATATAAATTTTTTTATGAAAATTTTTGACAAAATTGATACATGTAGGATTTGCAATTCCGAAAAGATTAAAACTTTTATGGATTTGACCGATCAACCACCAGCAAATAGTTTACGGGCTAATCTATCTGAAGAGCTGCCAAATGTTCCTTTACAATTAGTTCACTGTTCAAATTGTTCAACAGTCCAATTATCTGCAACAGTTGACCCAGAATATCTGTTCAGTCATTATGTTTGGGTTACAGGCACTTCTAAAACTGCCCACGAATACAGTAAATTCTTTTCTAAAAATGTTTTGCAACGAAGCTCAGTTGCTAAGCCATTTGTTGTAGAAATTGCCAGTAATGATGGGACTTTTCTGAAGGATTTTGCTTCTAAAGGTTGCCGTGTTTTGGGCGTTGATCCTGCAAAGAATATTGCTGAAATGGCTACTCAAGATGGTGTGCCTACCCTTGCTGAATTTTTTAATTTGGGAACGGCTAAATTAGTTCGTGATCAGCATGGAAGTGCAGATATTGTATTTGCTAGAAATGTAATACCTCATGTTAAGGAAGTTCACTCTATTATCGAAGGGATCGCAGATTTATTAAGTAATGATGGGCTTGGAGTCGTTGAATTTCATTACTCGCAAATCATATTAGACGAACTTCACTATGATTCGGTTTACCATGAGCACCTATTTTTCTATTCTTTACAAAGTATGATTTATTTATTGAATCAATATGGATTAAAGCCTTTTGATTTAACGCATAGTCCTATAAGTGGTGGTTCATTAGTTATTTATTTTTCAAAGAGTCAACGAGAAAAATGCGTAGCGTTAAAAGACGCTTTGCAAAAAGAGCAAGACAATAAAACGAATGATATTGAAACATGGGAAAGTTTTGCATCTGCCTGTGAAAAACATGCGAAGGAATTGAAACGTATTGTAGAGGAACATCAAAATAATGGACCTGTGATTGCATATGGTGCATCAGCAAGAAGTTCTACTATGTTGAATTTTGCGGGTCTAGATAATACAGTTATTGAATGTGTTATAGACAAGAATCCGCTTAAACACAACCGTTTTACTCCAGGCACTAATATACCCATTATCTCATTTGAGGAAGGAAAGAAATTATTTGATACATGCGGATCGATCTTATTATTGGCATGGAATTTCGAGAAAGAAATTATTGAAGAGTTAAGATTAAATGGATATACTGGACCAATAATTGTTCCTTTGCCAAATGTAATTAGCGTAAAATGATCTTCAATAAACAAAAACTAGAGGGTGTTTATGTTATTGAAGCGCAATCTCATTCAGATGAAAGAGGCTTGTTCAGAAGGCATTTTTGTGAAAATGAATTTAAGTTGCACGGAATTGATTTTTCAGTTAAGCAAGGAAATATTTCTGAAAATAAAATGAAACACACGTTACGTGGATTTCATTATCAAAAGGTTCCAAGTAAAGAGTCTAAAGTAATATCGTGCATTTCTGGAAGTATTTTTAATGTATTAATTGATCTAAGGCCTAAGTCATCAACTTTTATGCAATGGCAGGAATTTAATCTTTCTGCTGATGAACGAGAGTCATTATATATTCCTGTGGGATGTGCTAATGCTTTTCTTACCATGGAGGATAATACTAGGATTCATTATTACATGAATGATTTTTTCACATCGGATTCGCTAGGCTTTAGGTACAATGATCCTGCTTTTGCTATCCAATGGCCCGCGGTACCTAAATATGTGTCAGACAAGGATCGAGATTACCCTGATTTAATGTTAAGTTCCTTATGAAATTTTTGGTAACGGGTGCTACGGGCTTTATAGGTAAATCACTTGTTAATCTTTTATTAGAACAAGGGCATTCAATATTAGCCATTTCAAGAACTGAAAATATTGAGTTGCAACAGGATAAAATAATTTGGATTCAATCTTCGCTTCAGCTTGATGCAAGTGCGATGGATAGAGTCAGAGAATTTGAACCTGAGGTTTTAATACATTTAGCTTGGGAAAAAATACCTGATTTTTCTTTTGAAACTTCAGTTGAAAATTTAAACCATCAACTTGCATTTTTTCGAAATATTTTTAAAATAGATTCTTTGCAAAAAATTATTGTGACTGGTAGCTGCTGGGAGTATAATAAAAAAATAGGTAGTTGTGTAGAGACAGAAAATGTTGTTTCATCTAATTATTTTACATGGGCTAAAAATTCACTGAGAGATTTTTTACAATTTGAATGTAATCAAAATAACATCAAATTTATTTGGGCGCGAGTATTTTATGTATATGGGCCCAATCAAAGAAGGGGGTCTTTAATCCCGACAATAATCGATAAATTGGCTTCTAATAAAATGCCTGATCTTCAAACTCCTAAAAATTCTAATGACTTTATTCATGTTGAGGATGTATCCATTGGTTTACTTAAAATGGCATTAAAAAAAAATCAATCAGGAATCTATAATTTAGGAAGTGGTAGCTCCACTTCGGTTTATGATGTATTTAGGATTGTAGAAAATTCATTGTATGGGAAAGAATCTTACACCAAAAAATTATTCAGAAAAACTATAAATACGGAGAAATCGACAGATTTTTTCGCTGATATTAAAAAGTGTAAAACGCAATTATCTTGGGACACTAAAATTTCTCTAATTGATGGAATAAATGCACTTATAAATAATTCTAAAGAATCATGATTATATCTAGAACACCTTATAGAATCAGTTTAGTGGGTGGTGGGACCGATTTAAGATCTTTTTATTCTAAAGAACCAGGAATGGTATTAAGTACAACTATTGATAAATACTTATATGTTGTAGTTAAAAGGCAACTTGGAATAGTTGAGTTTAAATATAGAATAAATTGGAGCCGTGTAGAGTTTAGAAATTCTATTGAGGAAATTGAGCATCCAATTGTACGGGAGGCATTAAAATATTTTGATATTGATTTCCCAATTGAAATTTCAACTTTTGCAGATATTCCTGCGAATACCGGTTTGGGATCCTCCAGTGCTTTTGCAGTTGGACTTGTTCATGCATTACGTGCTTTAAAGGGACAAACATCTACCAAATATTCATTGGCTTCAGATGCGGCAATGATTGAAGTTGATATTCTTGGAAGAACAATGGGTAAACAGGATCATTTTGCTTCCGCATATGGTAACTTTAATGTATTTACATTTAATACAAATGAAACGGTTACTGTTGATCCTGTTTTTTATAGGACCGAATCATGGGAACAATTACAAAAAAACCTTATGTTGTTTTATACAGGGCTTAAAAGAGATGCAAGCGAAGTGCTTACCTCACAAAATGAAGCTACCCCAGGTAAATATGATGTACTTGCAAAGATGAAAGGTTTGGTAGAACCACTACGTGAAGTTCTTTCTAAAGGAGATGACCTTCGACAGGTTGGAGAAATATTGCATGAAGGGTGGATGATGAAAAAAAGTTTAACTCAAGAAATTTCAACCAACACTATTGATAATAATTATTTGGTAGCCAGAAATGCAGGTGCTATAGGGGGTAAAATACTTGGTGCAGGTGGTGGTGGGTTCTTATTATTTTATGTTGAAGAGGACAAACAGGAAGCTGTTGCAAAGGCTTTGCCAAAATTATCACATATAAAAATGGGTTTTGATACTTCCGGTTCCAGAATCACTTATTATGATCAAACGGTTTTATAATTATAATTCTTTTGGTTTTTTAGCGGAGAAAGTAACTTATCTTTTCAATATGTGTATACTGCTGAATATGAAAATAACACAAGAATCAAATATTTTTTGACTACAAGTAAAAATCCTCTATTGCTAAACTATTTGATAAATTATTTAGTTAATTAAGATTTTAATTTATTTAAGACTACATGATAAAGAAAGTTCTTATTATCGGTTCTCACGGATATTTAGGCAGTAAGCTAGCGGATTTTTTGGATCAGCATGGCTACCAATGTGTTGGCTCTGACATAGGTTTTTTTAGGAATGGAGTACTCTATGAACCATTATATCTTCCACTTATTAATAAGGAAGCACGTACAATTGATGAATATGATATTGAAGGTTTTGATGTCGTAATAATGCTAGCAGGGATTTCAAATGATCCCTTTGGAAACCTTAGTACAGAAGATATTTATGACCCAACAAGGTTCTACGCTTTGCGCATCGCAAAAATTTGTAAAAAATTGGGGATTCGCTTCATATTTCCATCCAGCTGTTCTGTTTATGGAATTGCAGACGGAATGCTTGATGAGAATGGGCTTACTAATCCTCAAACACCTTATTCACTTAATAAATTACAGATAGAACAGGATCTTGCTGCAATTAGTGATGACGGATTTTCGCCAATTGCATTAAGATTGGCCACTGTTTTTGGATTGTCTCCAAGGATCCGTTTTGATGTTGTGATTAATATGCTTTGTGGAATGGCAGTTACACAAAAAAAAGTCGTACTTAATTCAGATGGACAAGCATGGCGACCACATATACATATTGAAGATGTTTGCGAGGCTTTCCGTTGTTGCATTGAATGGAAAACTAAGGGAGAAGGTCTAAAGGTGATGAATGTAGGCAGAAATGATAATAATGTAAGGATAATCGATGTTGCCAAAACAATTATAGATTGTATTCCTGGTTGCGAATTACAGTTTCTTTCTGCTAAAAATTTAACAGCCGAAGATGAACTTGTTGTTGATAAGAAAATTAATGATGGTGTAGATAGCAGAACTTATCAGGTAAATTTTGATAAAGTTCATGAACAGTTACCTGGATTTTCTGCACAATGGGATATCCAAAGAGGGGTCTCGCAATTGGTAAATGACTTACAGCGTTTACAATTGGATGAAAATAAATTTAAACAGCGTGATTTTTACCGGCTTCAACATATCAATCACCTGTATGTTACCAATCAAATTAACGAAGGATTATTCTGGAACACGAAATAAATACTAATACATCGCGTATAATACTGGGTACCGAAGTTTATTCTGGTAGTTGGGGTATTAACTATTCTGTGAAGGATGTTTCAAAAATTTTGGACTTTGCTTTAGAACAGGGGGTCTCTGAAATTGATACTGCTTCATCATATGGTGATGATCATTTTGTAGAAAAACTGCTCGGAGATGCTTTAGCAGGAAATCGGAATAAATTCATAATCGCATCAAAATTCCATATTAATCAGTCAGGAAACAATAAAGGGCTTGCAGTTAAAACAATTGATGAAATTAAAAATGACCTAACAAATACCCTTGATTCCCTCAAAACAGATTACCTTGATCTCTATTATTTTCATTCGGGAATTGATGAGATTTTCTTTCAGGATCATATCTGGATGTTTCTAAATGAAATGGTTAAACTGGGAGTAATAAAAAAACTTGGGCTATCCTTGAATCATGGCCTTGTTAAATTAGGTTCAAACAAACAGTTATTAGGAGCTAAGGAATATGGTATTTCTGTTGTACAAACAGTATTGAATCTGATTAGTAGAGAAGCAATGGAATTTGTAATTCCTTTTAGTAAAAAAGAGAACCTTGAAATATATGGACGAATGCCTCTTGCTAAAGGCCTGTTATCGGGTAACTACTCTTTAGCATCTATCTTTGCTGAAAATGATCCAAGGGGTAAGGATCTAAAAATGACTGAACAAATTTTACAAAAAGTTGCTAATGACGAAAGAAAAATAAATATTGATTATGCAATTCAATGGGCACTTGATTATACACAAAAAATTGTAATTGGTGTAAAAACCCCTGAGCAATTGCATGGAGTAATCTCAGCAGCGAATAAGTAGCTGTATGTATTGATTAATAATTAAAAATTAATAAAATAAACGAATTTGAAAAAGAAGTTGCAGCAAGATTAGTTGAAAATCGAAGATTTATATATACCCGTTTATGATTTTATGATAAGTTCGATCAAACCTAAATACTCTAATAATTTTAATAAAATGTAGTAAATAATTCTTCAGTGTATTAATGAGTTTAAAATTGAAAATGCAAAATCAAAATAATAAAATAGATGAAATAACAGTTATAAT
>CAIZMB010000106.1 GCA_903933935.1 uncultured Cytophagaceae bacterium | reverse complement strand
GATGGCTTCCACGTATTCTGTTTCTTCCGTAATCGGATTAGTATCATCAAACCTAAGATTAGTTTTACCACCAAACTTAAGAGCTAAGCCAAAATTCAAACAAATACTTTTGGCATGACCGATGTGCAAATAGCCATTCGGCTCAGGAGGGAAACGAGTAAAAATTCCTTGTGAATACTGGCCTGAAGCCAAATTTTGCTGAATTATTTCTTCTAAAAAGTTAAGCGATTTGGGTTTGGAATCCTCCATTAGTAAATGTTTCTGGGCTTATTATAAAATTACAATCTTTTTGAAATTGCAAATTATTGAAATCAATTTTAAAATTACACATAAAAACAACACAAAATGTAAGTGCAGAGCTTATATTAAGGTTATTTAAACAAACCGAAAAAAATAATACCTAAAAATAAATTTCTTATATAATTTGCAAAATAATTTTTAACTTGCCTACTGAAAAAATCGACTAACCATTTTTTTCATAAAATCTACACAATTATATCTTTAAGATAATGGCTAAAAATTTAAAACTCAGTTTAATCGCAATCTTGTCCGTATTAGGAATATTTCAGCTTCAGGCTCAAAGCGGTCCTAAAATTAATGGTGTCTCAGGAGGTATTTCAATCGGGGGACTTCACGACTTTGCCAGTAAATTTGTGGCTACAGGCTGTCCAAATGGATATGATTGGACCTTCAAAACAGCCAATGGCTTTGTTGGAGATTTAGCAGCCGATTGGGATATTGCATATGGTACCGGCTCGGGTTCTAATTTCGCAGTAAACATACAGACAGTATCTTTGGGTATTGGAGAAGGAAAAGATCCCTATTACTATTCGGTACAATGTAAGAATTCATTAGGAGTTGCTGAAGGTCCTTCAACGATTATTTGGATTAACATGAATAAATTTGCATCAACAACGGATCCTAAACCCAGACAAATTGAAAAAATATGCGCTGATATTGAGAATCCAAATTCAGGGGGAGTTACATTGAAAGCTGAAGGATGTTATGAAAGAACTATTTGGACGCAACCTAACGGAGTCAAATTAACCAGTGGAAATAATTATTTAACTTTAACAGGTGCCTACCAAGAGGGAACATATAAAGTTGTTTGTCTTTTTGACAATGTGGTTTCTCCAACTGTAATTGAATCTAAAGAAGGTTCAGTAGGTGGTATTTTAAGAGCTTACGCTCCGCCAGCAATATCTGCTTCAGCAGAAGGACCTGTTGACCAATGGACTAAAGAAATTTGCAAGGGAGAAGGTAAATTAATTACATCTTCTATATCTGACGCAAAGTATATAGCATATCAAAAATACTTTGATTTCAAATGGATGGCTGGCGATTATGGCGCTGAGTCTAAAGGAGCTACCGGGGTTAGCACAAATAAATTAACTGCTTACCAAAAAGGAAGTTATCGATTGACAGCTAGATCATTAACGGGTTGTGGTACATCTGAATCAAATGGAATCAACATCTGGTATGTTGACTTAAAAAAACCGGTAATCGCTGGAAATACTAATTTCTGTTTAGATTCATTCACAACATTATCAGTTGACTCAGCTTCTTTAGTTTTAAATGAAGGTTATTTAATGCCTGCAAAGAAAACATATCCAGTTAAGTTTAGATGGTATGTAGATGGTTTAGAAGATACTAAATTAGGTAATTTGTCAAGCATTAAAGTTAGTACAAACCAAGTGGTTACGGTAGATTATATTTCAAGTTACGATTGCCCTTCAGATCAATCTGATGCCAAAACAATTGTTAATTATGCGCGTCCTAAAACACCTACCATTACAGCATTAACAAAATTAGGATTCTGTGAAGGAAAACCAATTGCTGCTAAATTACAATCCTCATTGGATAGTTTAAGTGGTGCTGCTACTAAGTTCCTTTGGAGTAATGCATTGACAACAAGAGAAGTAGATATTAATAAAGCAGGACTTTATACTGTAAAAGTGATTGATATTAATGGATGTGTTTCATTGTCATCTGAAGCGACTGAGGTAAAAGTATTGCCATTGCCAGCTGCACCGGTTATTACAGCAGGTGGGCCAACTATCTTCTGCCAACGTGCTGATGCTGATTTTAGCACATTCAATTCAGTAACTTTAACAGCAACTTCAGTAAATGATGTAAGTTGGTATGGAAAACTAAGCACAGCTAGATTATTAGCAGGAAAAGTTTTAGCAGGAGTTAAAACAAGTGATACGTATTTCACAACAGCTACTGATTTGAATGGTTGTATCTCTAAAAATTCAAATGAGATCAAGGTAACGGTTCAAGCTAACCCAGCCATAACATCAGATACAAAAATTGTTAAAGAAGGTGTTTACACAATCAAAGCACTTAATTTCCCATCTGCAGCAACAGCTAATGCAACTAGCGCAGGTGAATATGAGTGGAAATATGGATCGACAGCGTTAATTTCAAAAACATTTGTTTCAAAAGTAAAAACTGCCGGAGATTATACCACACGTAGAAAATACCTTTACACTATAGAAGGTACTCCATTAACCTGCTGGACAGATCTAGTTAAATATGCATACGTAGTAGATCCTGAATTTAAAGGGGTTGCTATCTATCCAAATCCAATAACAAGTTCTAAGGTAACTATTGAGATCTTAGAAGATTGGACTGGAGCAGATGTATCTATTTATGATATGGTTGGACGCCCAGTATTTGCAGGTAAAATTGCAAGTTCAGATGGTACTGACGGAAGAAACACATTGGAAGTTGGTGGTTTAGGAAACGGAATCTACATACTTCAAGTGAAGTCTACAGCTGATAAATCATATGTAGGTAAGATTATTGTAAATAAATAATTTTACACACTAAATATCAAGCCATTCTGGAAAACCAGAATGGCTTTTTTTATGAAAAAAACGGCCATCACATATTTTCTATTCTTAATATCTCTGACTACGTCGGGACAATGGAATCCCATTCATTTGCCTACTACAGCATCCTTTAGAGCGCTTAAATCTTTTAAACAAGATATCTGGATCAGCGGTACGAAAGGGACCTTTATACATTCTCACGACGAAGGAAATACCTGGGAAGTAAAACAAGTTCCTGGAGCCGAAAATTTAGACTTTAGAGACCTTGTTATCCTAAATAAAAAAGAGATTATTTTAATGAGTGCAGGGTCCTCTGAAAAGGGAGCAGCTAAACTATATAAAACTAAGGATGGAGGACATACATGGGAACTTCTATTTGATATTAAAGAACCTAAGTATTTTTTCGATGCAATTGCCTGGGATTATAAAAAAAGAATTGGTTTTTTATTGTCAGATCCTATAGACAAAAAATTTGTCCTTTATAAAATAGTAAATGATGGGACAAAAATTGAGCCTATAAACTTAGCCAATTTTCCTACTTTATTACCTAGAGAGGCGGCCTTTGCTGCAAGCGGTAGCAGCATTATTTGGCTAAACAATACATTACAAATAATTAGTGGTGGAGGGAATAAAGCGAGAATATTTAAAAGTGAAAAAGCCGATCTGGCCAACTGGAAAATAACAAATACTGAGATTCCGGCTGACACAAGTAGTGGTTTTTTCACCATAGCTGCCAAAAATAAAACTGATTTCTGGGTAGCAGGAGGAAATTATCTAAAAATTGGTTCAAGTGAAATTCCCATTATGGAATCTAAAGATGCAGGCAAAAATTGGTCCCCCATCAAAAATCCACCACCCAAAAACTACTACATTGAAAAAGTTATTTGGTCAAAGCCGTTCTGGATTGTAACAGGACCCGCCGGAAGTTATGCCTTTGATCCTAAAATAAAAAAATGGATCGAATTAGGTGAGAGTCACTTTCACAATATCATTGCAACGCAACAAAAAATCATTGGCGTAGGTGTCAAAGGTCAAATTGGCTACCTACTTAAAAAGGATTTAAACAAACTATTTCTTCCTAAAAAATAAAGAAATAGGTGTGCCCTCTAATTTAAATGCTTTCCGCATTTGATTCTCCAAATACCTCTCATAACTCTCTTTTATGTATTGAGGTAAATTACAGAAGAAAATAAACGTAGGGTAAGGAGTGGACACCTGCGTGCAATACTTAATCTTTATATATTTCCCTTTCCATGCAGGAGGAGGATAATTTTGAATGACTTCTAACATCACGTCATTCAATTTGGAAGTCGATACTTTTTGCGATCGATTCTCATAGACTTCAAGCATTTTCTCAACGACCTGGAAAATTCGCTTTTTTTCTAATACAGAAGTAAAGATAACAGGCATGTAATTTAAAGGGGCTAAGCGCTCTTTTAAGGCATTCTCAAGCTTAATTGCTGTATTGGTGTCCTTAGCAACTAAATCCCACTTATTAATCATTAATACAATCCCTTTTTTAGCTTTATCGGCCATACTAATGATGTTCATATCTTGAGCCTCTAGACCCGTGTTATGATCTATGGTTGTAGCATCAATCAATATAATAGCTATATCACATTCCTCTAAAGCCTTAATGGACCTAAGAACAGAATAATACTCTATGTTGTCGTCGACACGTGCTTTACGCCTTATTCCTGCAGTATCAGTAATTATAAAATCCTTTCCATAAAGCGTATAATGATTTTGGATCGCATCCCGAGTAGTTCCCGCCAAATCAGTCACAATCGAACGATCTTTTCCCAATAAAGCATTTAAAAATGAAGATTTACCTACATTGGGTCTTCCTAAAATAGCCACTCTAGGTACACCTGCTTCAGGATTCTCTTCGCCCTCTTCTTCGAAATGAGAAATCATGACGTCCAACATATCTCCTGTTCCACTACCGCTTTCAGCAGCAATTGGAAATGGATCACCTAAACCTAACTCATAAAATTCAGCAGCTGCATAGGCTTTTTCATGTGTATCAGCCTTATTGGCAATCAAAATGACAGGTTTTTTAGATTTTCTTAAAACTTTGGCAAAGTCCTTATCCAAATCAGTTAATCCTGTTTGACAATCCACCACAAACAATAAGACGTTAGATTCTTCTATGGCCATTTCCACTTGCTCTCGAATGGCACCTTCAAAAATATCCTCTGACCCATGCACATAACCACCCGTGTCAATAACAGTAAAAAACTTACCCGTCCACTGTCCATAGCCATAATGACGATCTCGAGTAACACCCGACATATTATCCATGATTGCTTTTCTTTGTTCAATCAAACGATTAAAAAGCGTTGATTTACCAACATTTGGACGACCTACAATTGCAATTATATTTGACATTTTATTAATTAATTAATCGAGTGCATACCCGAATGAACGCAATTTGTCTGCCTTTCCCCGCCAATCTGGCTCAACTTTAACAAATTGCTCTAAAAATACATGTTTACCAAAAAACTTCTCCAACTCAGCTCGAGCTTGAATACCTACTTTTTTAATACTTTCCCCCTTATGACCTATTAAAATGGCACGCTGGGACACACGCTCAACATAAATTTCTGAAGCGATGCGAATAATAGTTTCCTCCTCCTTAAAAGAAGTGACCACCACCTCGCACGAATATGGAATCTCTTTTTTATAATTTAAAAAAATCTTCTCCCGAATAATCTCTGAAGCAAAAAACCGCTCAGGCTTATCTGTCAATTCATCCTTATCAAAAAATGGAGGATGAACAGGTAACTTCTCAACGATATGTTTAAATATTTGATCTAAGTGTACTCCTTCTAAAGCTGAAATAGGTAAAATAACCTTTCCAGGGAAAATTTCCTTCCAATAATCCAAGCAAACCTGAAGTTTTTCGGCATCAACCAAGTCAATTTTATTAATCAAAACTAAAATGGGAGTCTCCGTGTGATCTTTCCAATTAGTCAAAAAATCTAAATCTTCATACGAATCAAAAACATCCGTTACATATAAAACAACATCGGCATCTTCTAAAGAACTTCGAACAAATGCCATCATCGACTTATGTAGCTCATATTTAGGCATTAAAACACCCGGAGTATCTGAATATACGATTTGATATTCATCATCTCCCAGCACGCCATTTAGCATTCCTAAAATCCTATGTCGGGTAGTTTGAGCCTTAGAACTAACAATAGACAGACGTTCTCCAACCAAAGCATTCATTAAAGTGCTTTTGCCAACATTGGGTTTTCCAATA
Organism: uncultured Cytophagaceae bacterium; assembly: GCA_903933935.1. Taxonomy (GTDB): domain Bacteria; phylum Bacteroidota; class Bacteroidia; order Cytophagales; family Spirosomataceae; genus Aquirufa. Next base: position 60,098 of record CAIZMB010000106.1, on the reverse strand, counting down.
ATACTAATAAAACCTGCTTTATGCTGCTGGGCCATATTTTTTTTGTACTGCCCAAAAAAGGGTGGGATTGTAAATTTTAACAAAGATACTTGTTTTTATGCGAAAAACACTGCACCTTTGCACTCCAATTATATCGCGGGGTGGAGCAGTTGGTAGCTCGTTGGGCTCATAACCCAAAGGTCGTCAGTTCGAGTCTGGCCCCCGCTACACTAAAAAAGGTCTTCTTCGAAGACCTTTTTTTTATACACATATACCCTAAATCAAATGCCGTTTAATAAATAATTTACCTTTAAATAATTCATTTGGTATTTCTGAATTACATTTTCTTAGGTTTATTGATTAAAAAAATCTAAAAATTAAAAATGAGAACGGAGATAAAATTACCAGGAATTGTAAATTGTCCAATTAAAGACATCGTATATATTGAAGGAAAGGGTAATTATAGTTTGGTCTATTTAGCTACTAAAAAAGAAGTTTATATAGCCAAGACGTTAAAAAAATTTGAATCTCATTTTAGAATGCATAAATTCATTCGAATTCATAAATCTTTTTTGGTAAATCAAGAAAATATCTCTGCTGACAATACCTCAAATTTCACCCAAATTACTACATCATTAGGCAATAAGTTGCCAGTGTCACGGCGAAAACTAGCCTACGTTAAGCAAAAATTATCATAAAAAAAGGGCCAAAAAAGGCCCTTTTTTATTTTATCTCTAATTAAGATTACTTACCGCTAGGCGCAGAAAGTAAGTTAAAGAATTGATCCAATTTAGGAGTAACAATAATCTCAGTACGACGATTTAATTTACGTCCTGAACGGCTTTTGTTTTCTGATTGAGGCTCAAATTCACCACGACCCCCTGCAGTCATGCGCTCAGGATCAACAGAGAACTTAGTTTGCAATAAACGAACAACTGAAGTAGCACGCTTAGCACTTAAGTCCCAGTTATCTTTAATACAATCTGTTGAGATTGGCACAGCATCTGTATGACCTTCTACTAAAATATCTAAGTCCTTGTGGTCATTCACTACCTTAGCTACTTTAGCCAAAACAGATTCAGCTTTAGCGTTTACAATAGCGCTACCAGAAGCGAACATCAATTTATCAGAAATTGAGATGTAAACAACTCCCTTTTTAACTTCAACTGTTACATCATCATCATTAATATCAGCCAATGAACGCTTTAAATTCATTACTAATGAAAGATTGATGCTGTCTTTACGTTGCATTGATGAATTCAAATCTTTGATGTATTTACCTTGATCATTTAAGGCCTCCAAAGATTTACGAATGCTTTCAGCACCCGATTTGTTTATTACAGATAGATCAGATAAACGATCCAACAAATTAGTATTTGTTTTTTTCATGTAATCCAATTGCTCTTGAACGGATTTCAACTGATTGTTTTTTGCCTCAAGATCCAAATCTCTTTTCTTGATTTCTCCCTGAAGGCTAGCTGTTAAAGATTGGCAATCAACTAAATTTGCCTTCGCCTTAGCTAAAGCCTGATCACTACTAGTTTGTAATTCTGTCAAACGTGACTGTAAGTCAGCCATTTTCTTTTTGCTAGAACAAGAAAAAAAGAAAGGCATTAACGCAAGTACCAAAAGTAATTTTTTCATGGTAATTTTTTAATTATGTAGTTTAGAATATTCTTTAATAATTAACAATAGTGCAAAAATATAAATCTATAACACAAAAACTATCCTTAATTCAAAAAAAATTACAAAATAAGGCCATTTTTATTCATCGGTAGTAAGGTGTCAAGATATTAAAATCACAATTTATGATTCAATCTTTCTAAAATTTTTTCGGTATCCTCATCTAATAATGAATTAATTGATTCCATTACTTCAAAAAAATGTTCCAGTTTTTCTTTACCAAGTCTTTCATATACGATTTCATTAAATAGGATAACGCCTTGACGCGCTTGATCTCTCTTTTTCTTGCCCAATTCTGTCAAGAAGATTTTCACTACTCGCTTGTCTTTAAAATTCGCCTCCCGACGAATCCATTTTTTGTCTTCCAATGTTTTTAACATGCGGGTCAAACTTCTAGACTCTAGGCCTAAAGCAGGTGCAATTTTAGTAGCCGAAGTTCCATCTTTATCGATATGCAATAAAGCATAGCCAATAGCCATCGTCATATCAAATTGCGCAGCGTAGGTATTATACATCCTGCTAATCGCATTCCAACCCGTTTTAATCTGAAAATCGACCGTATTCTCTGCTTTCATAGAAAGTATGTTTAGCATACTAATTGTAAATTTGGGTCAAAAAAAAATAGGATGCAAGCATCCTATTTTACAATTCAGTATTTTTGATTTTATTGAACTCGATTCCCTTTCATCCTTTTGCTATTAACTTTTAAGCCCGAAAAGGACGACTTCATGATCTCTAATCTAATTTTTGATTTATTATACAGCAAATATTTATTCCCATCATACATTAGTCGGCTAAACGTGGTGCTACCAGACTCATCGACTAATTGATAAAAATATTCTCCTTTTTCACCTAAAATAGGGGCAAAATGTAAGCTTTTTGCCTCGCCAGCACCCGCCTCAAAAGAAATAAGCAAATGATCTTGGGACTGCTTAATCAAAAGTCCAGGTGTCTGTTTCTCTAGTGTAATTCGATTAATGGATTTGCCATTGACAATGAGGACTTTTCCAGATTTGATATTTGCCTCAGAAGCGTTTAATTCACGTTCAAGAAACAAAGGATTATCATTGTAAAATTGGATTTTCTCTAAAGGCAATTGATTTTCCTTGATTAAAGTCATCAACGATCCTGTCAATTGCGTCTTCTCAGAACAAGAACTTAAAGAAAGAACGACCAAAAACAAAAATCCAAGTGCCCTCATAGTTTATTGAACTCCTTCTGCCAAAACTAAAACTTTGTTATTTAAAACTTCAACCACCCCACCCTCAATCTGAAAAGCTTGTTTGTCTGCGACAAGTTCGCCCTTTTGTAAAGTACTTACAATCGCAGCATGATCATTTAAAATTTGAAACGACCCATCTACACCTGGAAGTGTTACAACGGAAGCTTCGCCAGCAAATACTTTACGATCAGGAGTTATAATTTCTAAATACATTTTTTTCTATTTTGATGCCTCAGCAAGTAATTTTTCTCCTTTAGCTACGGCATCATCGATGGTCCCTACTAAGTTAAATGCCGCTTCAGGCAAGTAATCATATTCTCCATCAATGATCGCATTAAAACCTTTAATCGTGTCATTGATATCCACTAAAACGCCTTTTAATCCAGTAAATTGTTCAGCCACAAAAAATGGTTGAGACAAGAAGCGTTGAACACGTCTTGCGCGAGATACGACTAACTTATCCTCTTCAGATAATTCATCTAAACCTAGAATCGCAATGATATCTTGTAATTCTTTGTAGCGTTGTAAAATCTCTTTAACTCTTTGGGCTGTATCATAATGAGAATCTCCTAAAACTTCTGCTGAAAGAATTCTAGATGATGAGTCCAAAGGATCCACCGCTGGATAAATTCCTAATTCAGCAATTTTACGAGATAATACCGTTGTTGCATCTAAGTGAGCAAACGTTGTCGCAGGAGCCGGGTCAGTTAAATCATCAGCTGGCACATAAACTGCTTGAACTGAAGTAATTGAACCACGTTTCGTGGAAGTAATACGCTCTTGCATCGCACCCATTTCGGTTGCTAATGTAGGTTGGTACCCTACTGCAGATGGCATACGACCTAATAAAGCCGAAACCTCGGAACCTGCTTGTGTAAAACGGAAAATATTATCAATAAAAAATAAAATATCGCGACCAGAACCTTCTCCATCTCCATCACGGAAATGCTCCGCAACCGTTAAACCAGACAAGGCGACACGCGCACGTGCTCCTGGAGGCTCATTCATTTGACCAAAGACCAAGGTAGCTTGAGATTTAGACAATTCGTTTTCATCCACTTTAGACAAATCCCATTGTCCCTCTTCCATCGCATGCTTAAATGCTTCTCCATATTTAATTACGCCTGATTCAATCATCTCACGAAGTAAGTCGTTCCCCTCACGAGTACGTTCACCTACTCCAGCAAATACCGAAAGACCTTCGTATGCTTTGGCAATATTATTAATCAACTCCATGATTAATACTGTTTTACCAACACCCGCTCCCCCAAATAAACCAATTTTACCACCCTTTACATAAGGAGCTAATAAATCGATTACCTTAATTCCGGTAAATAAAACTTCAGTGGTTGTTGCTAATTCGTCAAACCTAGGAGCTGAACGGTGAATAGGCATCCCCTTATCAGATTTTGGTTGCTTGATTCCATCAATTGCCTCACCTACCACATTAAACAAACGGCCCTTGATTCCCTCGCCTGTTGGCATAGTCATTGGTGTACCCAAGTCGATCACTTCTTGTCCCCTCTGCAGACCCTCAGTACCTTCCATAGCAATTGTACGAACTCTGTCCTCCCCTAAATGCTGCTGAACTTCTAAAATAAGCCCTTGACCATTTGATTTAGTTACAGAAAGTGCATTTAAAATTGCTGGTAATGTTGATCCCTCTCCTTCAAAACTCACATCGACTACAGGTCCAATTACTTGTGCAACCTTCCCTTTATTTACTGCGTTTGCCATTTGATAATTAAATTAATGATTAGCTAAAAACTAATGTTTGACATCTACCTGAATGCCTTGTACATTCGGAATGCAAAATTAGTCTGTAAATTCCAATTACCAAAACTCCCGTTTGGATTTTTTTGCTATTTTTATACAAAATCGGCCTATTTCTTTGAATGAATTAAAGTTTATACTGAAATTTAAATTTCAAATTGCACATTATCTTAAATTAAATCATTGAGCAAACAACAATTCACATTTAATACTTGGGTTTTTCTCCTTTTAACATGCATCGGAATCGCATGTCTAAGCTTTTTTTTTATAGATGGAGTACCTGTTTTTAATACTCAAATTGCCAGTGAATTAATTCCAGTTCAAGGAGTTATAGACCAAAATTCATTGGGCCAATTAAGCTCCACCCTTTTTTTAATTCGGCAACATTACGTGTTTTTCCCTGTTGAGCTATCCGCGATCCCTTTTATACTTTTTTTCATTTTTTCTTTTATCGGAATTACCTATCTAATCATAAGTTTCAAAAAATGGTCAAACATATCTTGGCTATTTATCTTGTCAGGAATTTTGCTTTGGTTGGCCATCATATTAGTCAAAAATGCCGAACAGCCCATTGAAACGTTTTATGAAGTGCTCTTTTCCCAATGGATTTGGCTTGGAATTATTAGCTTATTTTTACTAACTATTTTTTTTTCCAATACTATATGCCTCTTTTTATTACAATTGGGATATTCGTCAACTAAAAAAGAAAGTCAAAAAAAATGGCTAATTCTTTTTGGTTTTTATGCCGTGAACCTAATTTTAAGTTTTGGCCATTTGATTTATAATTTTCAGACAAAAACCTATATCCCCAGTTTTGTTTTTTGGATTTCAAGCATTTTTCTAGGTCTTTTTCAAAAGTATAAAAAACAGGAGGATACTTCAATGTTTATGGGTTTAGCCTTTTTAAGCTTGTCAACTGCCTTATTAATGTTGTACACTTCTAATGATCCTGGTATTAGGGCTTTAGAAACTTGGGGCTTAATATGCCAAATAATCATATTGGTTTTGTTTCCATTGTTTATCTTAAGAAATTTCAATGAATTGATCAAGCTAAATTTACCGATTTATAAGGTAGTTGACAAACCCCAATTCCTACCTACCTATATTTTATTTATTGGGGTTTTGATTTTAGGCTCCGCTTTTGTTTTTGCTTTAAATGGAGGTGCTTACCACCAAATCACAGCGGCAAAATACAATGCCGATGGAGAATTAGCGCAAATTTTAAAGGATCCTTTTTTGGCTGAGATCCACTATAAACAAGGTTTGATTCACAGTAAACTTAACGCCAAAAGCAATACCAGTTTAGCCCGCATCGCATATCAAGAAAATAAGATAGAGGCATTAGCCTATTATTTGTCGACAAGCCAGGTAAAATTCCCTAATGAAAAAATTGCCGTTGCACTGAGCAATATTTATCTGAATGAAAATCATCTATTCGAATCTTTATTTGCCTTACAAAACGCTCATCAGAAAATGCCTGAAAGCATTGAAATCATAACCCAATTAGCTCATACTTTTGAAAAATTAAATCAATTAGATTCCTCCGTTTATTATCATCGAAAAGCTTTTGAGTTAGCTCCAGAATCTACTTTAGCAAAGGCTAATTTTCTTTACGCAATAGCCAAAAACAATAAAAATATAACCTTGCCTGATACGGAACAAGCTACCCAAGATCCTGCTATTTTAGCGAATTTATGGGCTATAGGCATTCTAAGAAATCAACGAGTAGGTTCAAAGTCTGTAGAAAGCTCCTTCAAGCCAAGAGCAGATGTCAGGGATCTAGCAATGATTTACAATTCTATTCCATACTTCAAGAATATACAAAACCTACTACCCATTCACGAAATGGCCAAGGACACAAAAATTTTATCCCTATTTCCAGAAATCAAATTAGCCGAGGCGATGCAAGATTATTTTCACGAGGACCCATTAAGTTCCTTGGAAAAAATCGCGCTATACATAGATGTTCAACCCATTGATCAAACAGAAGGTCTTCAATCTTTACTTGATTTTTGGCATGAAGCATCTTTGATTCCCGTCACAAGTCCAAAAATTTCAAATAAATCGGAGGCTAAGTCGGCCGTGAAAAAATATCCTTTCCAATTAAATACCTTACACAATGCGATTCCATTTCTAAGTAAAAAAGAAGCATATGATGCTAGTTTAGCTGCATTGCGATGGAACAAAGAAGTACCCGATTTTTATCCACTTTACGCATTCCAGGCATTAGAAATAGGGGAAATCGAGTACGCCAAAGAAGCCATGAATTCATTAAAAAAATTAAAACCTGAAATGTTCAAGGTAAATATAAAGCCATTTGAAAGCCAGTTGGCGGCAGCAATTCAGAGACAAAAGTTTTGAATTATTTGGGAATCAGGATTAATCCGCCTATATTTGCAGCACAATTACCATGTCTAACGGAGTTAATGGTTCTTTCGTTATTCATTCACTTAATGAACCAAATTATATGAATCAAAAAATTCGAATTAAGCTGAAATCATTTGATCACACGTTAGTGGACAAATCAGCGGAGAAAATTGTAAAAGCTGTTAAAGCTACGGGTGCTGTTGTTTCTGGCCCGATTCCATTGCCAACAAAAATCGAAAAATTCACTGTTTTAAGATCTCCACACGTTAACAAAAAAGCGCGTGAGCAATTTCAATTGTGTACTTACAAGCGTTTAATTGACATCTTTTCATCATCTGCAAAAACAGTAGATGCATTGATGAAATTAGAATTGCCATCAGGAGTAGACGTAGAAATCAAAGTTTAAGGACTTTAAAACTTTAGACATATAAAAAAGCTTTCAGAAATGAAGGCTTTTTTTATAAATATACGGTTCGGGCTTTTTCCCAGTTTACCTTTTGGTCTGCTTCGACTAAATCAATAAATTCTCGGCCGTTCATCAGTCGTTCCAATTTAGATAATGCCCCCGACAGGCCATAATAGGATTTAAACTTGCGAATCATACTTAAATCCTGGATCATCGGTTGGCCCGCATCAAAATCCCTAGGGTGAAAATAAGTCATTACATATTTTTGCTGGTCCCAAAGTTTAGCCAAAATGGCATCAGGCAATAATCTGAAATAACCCCCTCCTGAAAAAATAACAGGCAATCCCACAATGGAAGTAACATTGATGGGGAATTCTTTGAGTTTAAAACCATCCAAATCAACCCAACAAGGTTCTTGTTGGCCAAAATTTGCAAAACCACCATGCGCTCTTTTCGCAGGAAATATCGAGCAATCTATTTCGATTCCTTGCTTGATCAATTCACTAAATACCCATTTATTTGATTCCATCAATGAGAAGCCTGGAGCACGGTAAGCTCTAATTTTCTTGCCAGTAATGCCTTCTAAACTCTCAATAGAACGCTTCAAATCTTCTGCAAAAGCAATTTTATTTTGTTGATAGGCTAATTGGTGCAAATCAGAATGTGTGGCTATTTCATTGCCAGATTCAGCTATTTTTTTGATGATTTCTGGATATTTTCTGGCGACCCAACCTAAGCAAAAAAAAGTCGCTTTTTGATTGTTTCGACTCAGCATTTCCAATATCCGATCTACATTTTCATGAATCCTGGATGGAAATTTAGCCCAATCTTCCTCAGTCCTGGTGCTAGGATGATCTAACAAATGAAACCACTCCTCGATATCAAAAGTTAAAATTGTCATTTATATCCACCTAAAAAATAGGGCTCCATTTTTTTTAAAAGTAAGTACGTCTTGCCGACTAGGAAATGAAAAATAAGTTAACTCCTCCTTGAGGTTTGGAATTAGCGTATAGGATTTGTCTCGAATTAAAATCATCGATTCTAAGATACAATCCATCCCCAAGTCTTTCGTAAACTCAATCAGTTCCTCTTGAGTTCTTCCCGCAATCTCCACTTTCTTTTGTACGACGATTGGCCCTGAATCAATGCCCTCATCCACAAAAAATACAGAAACCCCCGTGTATTTTTCTTGATTTTTTAATACCCAAAAAGAAGGCATTAAACCTCGATACTTAGGCAATAAAGCCGTATGAAGATTGATCGTCCCTTGGGTTGGAATATCCAATAGCGCTCTTTTAAATATTTGGTTTCCGCCAATAGACACAAATAAATCCGCTTTAAGATCTGATAATATTTTTAAGTTTTCTGGAGAATTTATAGACCCCTCCAAGGTAAATAATGGGATAGACGCCTGCTTTAAAACAGCCTTTACCGAATGCCCGGGGGTCAATTTTGATTTGATAAATTTGAGAGAAAAATAAATGAAAAATTCTAGGCCAAAAACATCCAAAGTCTTTTTCATTTTGGCGAAAAATGATTCTCTTTTACCAAAAGGGGAAACTTCAAAAAGCACGGTACCTACCCATTCAATATCCTTAGGCATTCCCGCATGTAATTTTTTAATTGCCTTTGGTAAAAAAAACGGATCGTCCTGTGTCAATAATACTACTCTCATTTCTTAGATTTAAATAATTGGAAAATCTTACGCAACGGCTTCAAAGCTAAGGTAAAGAAATATGGATTTATATGATTCACTGACCAAGCTTTTCGATCTTCCGCATTTGCAATGAGGCGGTGCTTAAACGAGGCCGTACTTGTTCCCCCATTTCGCATGGTCATCAAAACCTTAGGTAAATATACAGCCTTCATTTTATTCATGTACAATGCTCTGAGCATCCATTCGTAATCTGCCGAACAAGTAAAATCTGTTCTATAAGGACCATTTTTATCTGCCGAAGACTTTTTAATATAAAAAGACAAATGCGGAGGCATCCACCCGTAAAGCCATTGTTTTTCTTGATATGCACCAGCAGTCCAATAACGAACTATTTTTTGTGGATTTTCAGGATTTACATATTGCTTATCTCCATATACTACATCAACTTGGTTAGATTCAAATGTAGAAACTACAGAGCTTATCACATCGTTAGAAGGATAAAAGTCATCTGCGCCTATCATTCCGATGACATCCCCTTGAACTAATTTTAAACCCTTATTCATCGCATCATAAATCCCCGCATCTTTTTCAGAAATAAAATGGATGGATGAACCAAAAGATTTCAAAATTTCTAAACTCCCATCGGTAGATCCACCATCAATAACCCAATATTCTATATTCGGGTAATCTTGGGCCAATACGCTCTCTATGGTCTGCCTAAGAGTGGCAGCCGATTGATATGAGACCGTAAGGATGGAGACTTTCAAATTCAAATTTTAAATAACAAAGATAGAAAATCATCGCATTGTTTTCCCTTTCCCCACCGCCTCAGATTTTTTTTTCAATGAACACTTGAATAAAATATAAATTTTCGTACCTTTGCAAACCCAATTCGAAACTGTTGGGGATTTAATAATTAATAGAAATGAAAAGAACTTTCCAACCCTCGGTTAAAAAAAGAAAGAATAAGCATGGTTTCCGTGAGCGCATGTCGACAGCAAATGGTCGTCGTGTTTTAACTGCGCGTCGCGCAAAAGGACGTCATAAGCTTTCAGTTTCTGACGAAAAGAGAGGAAAATAAGCCATAATTCTAAGAAAGGCTGATTTCTGGCTCGCTGTTGCTTAAAAAAGTATTCTTGCCGTGAAATTCACTTTCCCAAAATCTGAGCGGTTAACGCAAAAAAAAATAATCGATTCTTTATTTCAAAAGGATAGTCAAATTGTGTCACAACGATTTTTCTATCCTTTTCGAGTTTTGTATCGTTCCAGTGATATAAAGTCCGAATCTCCACAAATTTTAATTTCAGTTCCCAAGAGAAAATTCAAGAAGGCCGTAGACCGCAATTTAATCAAGCGAAGAACAAGGGAAGCATATCGATTAACAAAACCTGTATTTCAAGGATTAGCCTACAATAAATTACCTGATATAATGGGATTTATTTATATTGGCACTGACATAGAATCGTTTGAATTAATTCAAAAAAAAATGCACCAAATTTTTACTGCTTTTACAAAAAATGAAAATCTAAAAAATGAAGTTTAGTCAAAAATATCTCAAAAGCGCTTTCGTTGGATTGATTGCATTAGGCAGCTTAATTGGATTTTCATTTAGCAGGCCGGCCGAGCGCCTATTTGACATTGCCAAAAACTTAGATTTATACGCCTCCGTATTCAAAGAATTGAATAAATTTTATGTAGATGACGTAAACCCAAATCTAGCAGTTAAAACATCGATAGATGCCCTATTGAAAAGTTTTGATCCGTACACCGTATATTATCCTGAGGATGAATTGGAGGATTTTATGACGATGACCACAGGAAAATACCAAGGAATAGGTATCGTTTTAACTGAGATTAATGGAGATTATCGAGTTGCCTATGTGGATGAAAACAGTCCTGCGTCAAAAGCTGGGTTGGGCATTGGGGACCAATTGATCTCTGTGAATGGCATTAAAATATCGGATACCCCAGAGGCTGAACCTTCTAAACTATTAAAGGGACAAGCTGGCACTTCCTTAGATATTTCGGTTTTAAAAATTGATGAAAGTACGCCAAAAACTATTCATTTAAATCGGGAAACCGTTCAGATTAATAATGTCATTTATTCTGGCATCATTCGGCCGGGTGTGGGGTATATTTCATTAGAGGAATTTAATGCTTCGGCCACCAAAGAGCTAAAGGCCGCATTATCTAAGTTGAAACAAGCGGGGATGCAAAAATTAATTTTAGATCTCCGAGAAAATCCAGGCGGTTTACTGACACAGGCGGTTGATATTTGTAATTTATTTTTGGCCAAAGAAACGAAGATCGTAGAAACCAGAGGGAAAGTAGAAGAATGGAATAAAACGTACACGGCATTGAATGCTAGTTTCGACTCAGAAATTCCACTCATAATATTAATCAATGGTCATTCTGCCTCCGCGGCTGAGATTGTGGCAGGTGTTATGCAAGATTACGACCGAGCGGTTTTGATAGGTAAAAAAAGTTATGGAAAGGGGCTTGTCCAAGTGACCAGAGATCTTCCATATCGAACCAAAATGAAAATCACCACGGCCAAATATTACATCCCTAGTGGACGTTGCATACAGGCGATTGACTACCAACATAAAAATTCTGATGGCCAAGCCATTGCTTTTAAAGACTCATCCATCAAATCATTTAAAACGCAAAATGGAAGAACGGTTGTCGACGGAGGAGGAATTCTCCCAGATATAATTATAGGTAAGGACTTGATGTCTTCAAGTTTTACACAAGCGCTCATGAAACAACATATGATTTTTTTATACGCTTGTCATTATCAAAAAAATCATCCTAAAATTGCCAGCGCTGAATCCTTCGTTTTTTCAGAAAACGATATGAATGATTTTCAAAATTGGCTTAAAAACCAGAAATTTATTTATGAAAGTCCGGTGGAAAAACAAGTGCGAATGGCCATTGACCTAGCTAAAAAAGACCAAGCCTATGCCAGCCTAGAAACGAGTATGTCTGCCCTGAAATCAGAGTGGAGCTCGTCAACGGCCAAAGAACTTTTAGCCCATAAACAAGAAATTATTTCGTTGATTGAGCAAGAGATAATTCTGCATTATTATTTACAAAAAGGGGTAAATCAATGGTCTTTTTCGAAAGATCCTGTTATTTTAGAGAGTTTGAATTTATTTAATCAGCCTGAAAAATTCCAAGCAATCCTAGCCAAAAAATCTAAATGAGTCTCATATTAAGTATCGAAACTTCTTCCCAACTGCGTTCAGTGGCGTTGCATGACCAAGGAAGATTAATCGGCGCATCGCAAAGTGAGGAAGAAGGTGCACATGCGAAACAATTAACCTTGCTCATTGAGGACGCCATTAAAAAAGCAGGTACTAAACTCAGCGCGTTAGTTGGCATAGCAATTTCAATCGGCCCCGGTTCCTACACTGGATTGCGGATTGGCTTAGCTACGGCAAAAGGACTTTGCTTTGGACTTGATCAACCACTCATCGCTTTATCTACGTTAAAAATACTTGCAGCTAGATACGTTGATTCAAAGGAACATCAAATATTGATTCCTGTCATGGATGCCAGAAGGATGGAAGTTTATACAGCAGTCTACACCCAAGATTTACAAGAGCTTGAACCCGCAAATGCGTTAATCTTAGATGATTTTTCTTTTGCTGCATACCAAGAAAAAAACGCGGTAATTTTTGGACATGGGGCACAAAAATGTAAAGAATCATTGCCATCTTCTTCGTTTACTTTTGACTTAGAAAACTCTTATCCTGAGGCGATACATATGGGAAAATTAGCCTATGAGGCTTATTTAATTAAAAAATTTGAAAATATAGTGACCATTGAACCGGATTATTTGAAGGAATATATGGGACAGAAGTCACAAAAAAAATACATCTAATGGAGAATACGATTGAAAATAAAGTAGCCCAAAGCGGATTGATTCAATTGGATTTAGAAACCATTCGAATTCCTGGAGAGCGCATATTTTTCGACATAAGGACTTTATTGTTTATGGATATGGTGCTTAAAGAGAAAGACTTTAGAGCATTTATTGCTGAACACCCCTGGAATCAATATCAAGGAAAGCATGTGGCCATTTCATGCACAAGCGAAGCCATCATACCGACGTGGGCATTCATGTTATTAAGTGCACAAATGAGTCCATTTGCCGCCACAATTGTCCATGGAACTTTAGAAGAATTAGAAAAAGAATTATTTATAAAATCCTTATTAGCATTAGATTTGGATACCTATAAAGATGGCCGTGTGGTTGTTAAAGGATGTTCTAAAGAATCGGTGCCTTTAGATTCTTATGTAAGGCTTACCACATTATTACAACCCATCGTAAAAAGTTTATTTTTTGGCGAGCCATGTAGTACGGTCCCTATTTATAAAAAGAAGGTGACTAGTTAAATTGATTTAAATAACGGAGCACTTTTTCCTGGTATATTGGCTTTAAATCCACTGGCTTTCGCTGATATAAAGATCTATTTTCTTCTAATTTTTTCAGATAAGGCAACAAATTGGGCGGTGGACTTTCGCGAAATTTTTCGAGCGCATTTTTTGATTCTTTTTTCGGATCTTCTCCCTGCTCTTTTAAAGCCTTTTCAGATTCCAATAAAATGGGAAGCATCAAATCTTGTCTTTTTTGTAATTCTTGATTAAGGCGCTTGTTAACAAAATCCGTCTCGTTTTTTTCCATATTTTTAATTAGGTCCTTCAGACTTTTCTCTATATTATTTGAGCCGGGTCTGCCCTGAATATCTTGTAATTTTTCTTCTAATTCTTGTCGGAGCCTAGCCTGTTCTTGAGCTATTTTAATCATATCTTCGCTCATGGGGCCTTGTTTATCGGACCGACTTTCTCTGGCTTTCTGATTGAGTTTTTGTTGGCGTGCCGCCCATGAACCCTGGGGCTTTTGCTTTCCCTTCCCCTTTTTACCAGGTTTCATTTGCATCTGTTGGTTTTGCAATTGCTGCAATAAATCTGACAGCATAACGGCCAATTTATTGATTGAGGCCATTGATTGTTGCTGCCTGGCCTGAACTAAAGACCATTTACGTTCCTTCATCATATTAGCAGCCTCATTCAATCGATTATGCATTTCAGTCGTTTCTCTTGTAATCAATTGAGATAAAGGCATTACTTTTTTTCCTAAGCTAATCAAACTGTCTTCCAAAATAAATGCTGTTTCAGCAATCTTATTTTGCATCTGAGATGCTGATTTTAAAGCTGGGCTTCCTTCCCTCAAACGACGAAAATCCAACATAACACGTTCCTGTTCAAAAGAAATTTGCAACAAATTATCCAACAAGAGTCTTAATTGGTTTACCTCTAAGTCAAGCGCATTACTCTCCTCGCTCGCGCGTTTATCTTCTATTTTTTTTGCTAATTTTTTAAGCCCTTCCGCTGATTTTTTCTGGGCCGTTTTGGCCTTATTGGTGGATTTGTTCTCCATTAATTCTTCCGCATTATTCATCGACTTTTCAATCTCCTCCTCCAATGCATCAAATTCTTTTGGATCCAAATTCATTTCTTTTTCAAGCTTATCAATCGCCTTTTCTTGTTCCTTAAATTCTTGATTTATTTCCTTTTGTGCCGCCGGATTGGTGGTAGGCTCCTCGGCCAATTTACTTTGTTTTTGACTCAATTCATTTAAATCTTGAATGGATTCCTCCATCATTTTGTCGATTCTCAAATCCTTATAAAACTGTTCTAACCTTTGCAATTCTTTTTCTCTATTTTTATTGAGGGATTGTTTTTGTTCTAAATTTTTCTGCCAATTGCTAGGCAATTCTTTTTGCAAGTTTTTGAATACATCATCTGTCCCTTTATTTAAATCTGACGTTTGAATTTGATCAATAAGCTTTTGCAAATTTTCCATTTTTTGGATCCAAAGATCGGTTGGCTTTTGAAAACTAAATTGTTGGCCCATCCACTTTTCTTGTTGGTCTTTCAAAACATCCAAGGCCTTTTTCAATTCTTTTTCCTTGGCTAAAACCTCCTCAAGCATTTTATTATTTATGTCTTTCCCTAATTTAAGCCGATTCATTGCATCAGTCAATTCCTTCTTTATTTCTTGAGCCTTCTGAATACTTGATGATATATTTTTTTCCAGTTCTGCAAATCGATCATCTGATTTTTTGGCTAATTGCTTGGATTCAGGAAATTCCCAAACTTGTTGGTTTGTTTTCGTTTTTTTAGGTCCATGAATTCCATCATTATCATATACTTCAAAATAATAACGCAATTGGCCTCCTGCCTGTAATTTTAGGGAATCTAGGCCAACTAAAATTCTAAAATCCACCTCCTTTTTGCCTGTTGGTATACCTAGATTCCGAACAAATTCTGCTTCCCATTTTGCCTCTTTATTCTCTCTAATTTGATATTTTAAAGCTACTTGATTAAGTCCATAATCGTCACTTGCCTCTCCCTTAAAAATCAAAAATCGATAGTACAAAGTATCTTCAATTACTTGAGTTTCGATCTTAGGGTACTGGTCTTTAATTACTTCGATGGGGATTATGGTCGTTTTTTGGCTGTCAAAGTGTTCATTTGATAAGAGTATTTGGTAGCTTGAATTTTCAAAAAATTGTGTTGAAAATTCATGCTTAGCAAACAATATATTTTTTTTGAAATCAAATTTTGGGGGCTTTTGGCCCAATAAAATACTGGCCTTTTTCACGTCATTTGTTGAAATTTCCCAATGAACCCTTGAGCCTTCCGGAATTTGTAGAGGAAGTAATTGGTTCAACTTTTCTACAGGTCTATGTGTATATGTAGGAAATTCAATCGTTATAATGGTCTTATCTATGCCAGGTCGATGAATAATCTGTATGGTTTGGGGCTCAGAGAAATTTTCTCCTGCTTCAAATTGAAACATTAAAGGACTCGTTATGGGTGGAAGTGCAAAACTGAATACGTTTGTTTCAGGCTCCTTATCCATTTTTATGCGACCTCCTTGACTGACAAAATAAACGTCAGAAGGCAAATTCTTACCGATTAGTTGAACCTGTAAAGTAAAAGGCTCACCTGCGACAACCTCCAAGCTTTTATTCAGAATCAAAAACTGAAAAGGCAAGGTTTTGGGATATTGAAAAGTATAATTGACAATTCTTAAGGTAGGTTTACGAATATATTGGGGATTAAGGTAATCGAAAAACACAAGTAACGTAGATAAAAAAATGAGTCCAAAAAATATTTTCCGATGACTTTTATAGTCAATAAAGTCAACAAATTTATAGCCTGATAATTGATGAATTTTTTGCGTGATGGCTGCCTCAAGCAAGGGTGAATTTGCATCTAGTGTTCCCTCACGTTGAAGTTGGAGTACATTAATCAGTTCATCCTGATGAGGCTTCTCAAAAAACATTCCTAGCTTTTTAGCCATAAACTCTAAATCAGAATGCGTAATATTCTTAGTCCATTTGACGATGGGTTTAAAACAAATGCTGACAAGCAAAAGACCTGCTGCACTTAAAAATAAGTAGTATAATATCCCTCGAAGTGGGGAAGATAGCCAAGCAAAATATTCGATTAAAATAAAGAGTGTACCGATCGAGATAATCCACAAAGCACTTAGTAAAAGACCTTTTATAACCTCATTTCTATAAAAGAGGCGATGATAGGATTTTAGTTGGGAAACGACTGGGTTTTCTAGGGTTGCCAAATGCCATTAAAAAGTTGAAAATACGATTTTTACATCTAAGTTCTTCACCTTTTGAAAAAATAAAATTGCTTCCAAGAGCGCTTTTTGGTAATATTGGGTAATTATTCATGTATGTCCCAGCAATCGCAAGAGCAATATCAGTTTATAGAAAGGATCCTCAAAATTCATGTGCGGGAGGATGTTTCCATTGAAGAGTTTCAATTTTTTTATGGGGGTAATTTTAATTTAGCGGTTCGGGTTAAATTAAAGTCAGGGGAATTTTTTATCAAATGGAATCAAGGTGACCACCATGGTTTATTTGAAGCGGAAGCTAAAAATCTTCAATTATTAGCTCAAACAAATACGATACAAGTACCTCAGGTAATCGGCGTAGGATCCATCGAAGAAAAAGAATATTTAATGATGGAATGCATTCCATCCGGGGAAATAAATGCTACCTATTGGGAAGATTTTGGACGTAAATTAGCCCTAATGCATCATAATTCTTCTGAAATGGGGCATGGCCTTAGCTATACAAATTACCTTGGGGCTGCAGAACAAAAGAATGAATGGAATTTAAATGGGCTTCGTTTTTTTATTGAAAACAGATTGAAAAATCAGATTGAGATTGCGGTTTACAATAGGAAAATTGACTATGACATGGAAAATAAGTTCCACCAATTAGTTGAAAAGTTACCTAATTTAATCCCAAATGAATCTTCTTCTCTAATGCATGGGGATTTGTGGTCAGGCAATGTGATGGTGAACGCAAGCGGGCAAGTTGTGTTAGTGGATCCCTCCTGCTATTATGGACTTAGAGAAGCTGAATTAGCCTTTACGACTATGTTTGGTGGTTTTGATAAGGCTTTCTACGAGGCTTATCATGAAGCATATCCGATCGAAAAAGGATTTCATGAACGCATTCCTCTTTATAACTTATACCCTTTAATGGTGCACGTCAATTTATTTGGCGAGGGTTATGTGCCAGCGGTACAAAAAATATTGAATAGCTATTGATTTTTTTCAAGAATCCAATGATCCACTACCTGATCTACGGCTTTAGCGGAAGGGAATAGTGAAACGGTTTTCCTTAGTATATCTTCAACGACTGCATCTGGACAGGAAGCCCCACAGGTTAAAAGCACTCGCACTTTTTCTTTTTGTGGAATATATTCATTGGTCAAAACTTCTTCTTTTTTGACATTATCAAAATGAAAAATCTGTTTGGGTGAGATGATCTTTTCTGCAGATTTAATAAAATAGGTTGGAAGCTTATCGGCACATAAATCTACCAAATGAGCTGTATTTGAAGAATTATAACCTCCTGCCACAATAGCAAAATCCGCTTCTTCAGCGAGTAAACCATAGGTAGCACTTTGATTATCATTGGTTGCATAACATAACGTATCACGAGTATCTGCAAAATGAGAGGTGATTTGGTCCACAGATAATTGATAAAAATCGACAATCAATTCGCGTAAAAAATCAACAATTTCTTGAGTATCAGTTGCCAGCATCGTTGTTTGATTTACAACACCAATTCTCATTAAATCCTTTGCTGGATCAAAACCTTCTGAATATTGACCTTCAAATTCCTTGTAGAACTCATCCGAACCTTTTTCAAGCCTAATGTAATCAGCTAATTGTTTCGCTTGACTAATATCTTTTATGATCAGTGTAGGAGTGACTGATTTAGAATGAGAAAAAGTAGCTTTCGTCTCTTCATGGCTCGGTTTTCCATGGACAATGACCGAATAATTTTTTTGCCCAATTGAGTTCGCACGATTCCAAACTTTTTCTACAAATGGGCAAGTGGTGTCATATGAGTAAATATCAATACCAATATTTGACAGTATTTCTTGAATTTCAAGCGTAGTACCAAATGCAGGAACAATAACCACATCATCTGAAGTCAATTGATTCCAAGGTACGAGCTGATTGCCCAAGGTATCTTGTATGAATTGCACCCCTCGGTCTAACAAATCTGCATTAACTGCGGGGTTATGAATCATCTCCGAAAGTAGAAATATCCGTTTATCAGGATTTTCTTCGACAATTCGATAGGCTATTTCAACTGCATTTTCCACCCCGTAACAAAATCCAAAATGGCGAGAAATTAAAATTTCTACAGGGCCAAAATCAAAGTGGGATGGCTCAAAATTCTTTTTCATTTTATCCCCAAACCTCCTAGCTTCTTTGATTTTCCCAATCAAATTACTTTTAAACAAAACAGGAATTGAAAATGCTTTCATTTTTTTTAACTTTCTTCTTGCTGGCAATCCATTAAAACTGCCGATTAAATCACTATTAAGTGATTTAGTTAAATGATCCATGACCTCTATCTTTATAAACTAAATTTTTGATTAACAGTTTTCAAAAATACATAGCTATTCATTAATTTCCTTTTAATTAACCCGTTTAATAAATAAATTCTTTAAAATCGGTCTAATCATTGCCCTTTAAATTTAGTTATAGTACTTTTGTTCCGTAAAAAATATTGATCATCATTTTTTACTGTTTATATAATGAATGAAAAAGCTTAAATGAAAGATTCAAATTCAGCTAAGACTAGATTGATACGATTGCTCATTGGAAATCCAATAAGCAAATTCGCATTGTCATTCATTAAAAACCCAATCAACTTTTTGTATACTGGTTTAGGGATATTCGTAGTTTTAATATCTTATGACAATACATTTAGTATTAAGCCCACTGAGCAAAGCTTTTTCTCTGGAAAAATAATTTTTGGCAATGAGAATTATCATCGTATTCAGACCAATGAAGTTGTGGGTACGATAAAATCTGAAATGGGAGAAAATACACTTACGATAACAGCGACAAATAAGGAAAATTTAGAGTCTGTGTATTTGAAAATATTTAAACTTAAGGGCCCAGGAACCTATTTTATTCCAGGCGATGGAGAAATCGAAAACATTGGAAATTTAATTAAGAATCTTGACAATTATACAGACAAAAACAATTTCTTTGAATCTACATTACCTAATAAGGAAGGAGTTCAAAATGGCGTTGGAAGGGTCAATATAACCGTTGTCACAGAAAAAGAAATTGAAGGTGAGCTTATTTTAATAGGCAATAATTCCAAGGGTGATCAAGCAGTTTTAGAATCAGCCAAGTTCAAAATACATCTTCAATAATCATCAATTTCATGGAATTCGAGCCAGCCTTAGTTAAAGAAGCATGGGAATCAATTCTTGATTTTCTTGAGACTCAATTTAATAAGCGACCTGCGGATCTTGAATCTGTATTATTTTTAATTGGTGTTCAAGAATTAGGACATGGCCATGTCCATTTCACCAAAGAGCAAAAACAAGACTTAATGCATATCGCAACCTGTAAAGTATTGAGCTACAGTGGATTTTATTCATTAGATGGCAAAGATGCAGAAGGGTGGCCACATTGGGAATTAATTCAAAATTTGCCTCCTTTAAATCTTAAAGAGCAAGAAATCCTAATCAAAGCGCATGTCATTCATTACTTCAAAACAGAAGTCTTATTTGAGGAAATGTCATGAAAATAATCAGTTATAATGTGAATGGGATTCGGGCAGCCATTCAAAAGGGCTTCATCTCATGGCTTTCTCAGGAAAATCCCGATATCATCTGTTTACAAGAACTGAAGGCTGAAGAGGAGCAAGTTGGCCTAGAAGAGATTAAATCATTAGGTTATCATGTTTATTGGCAATCAGCGCAGAAAAAAGGTTATTCTGGAGTAGGTATTTTCACCAAAATAAAACCCGTATCCGTTCAATATGGGTGTGGGATTGAAAAATACGATCAAGAAGGAAGAGTGCTCCAAGTAAATTTCGAGAACTATTCTGTCATGAGTGTATATATGCCATCCGGATCTAGTGGCGATGAAAGGCAATCATTTAAAATGGAATGGTTAGCTGATTTTCAGTCTTATACGAATGAATTAGTAAAAATCCACCCTAACATTATTATTGCTGGTGATTATAATATTTGCCACAGAGCCATTGATATTCATAATCCAAAATCTAATGCAAACAGCTCTGGTTTCTTGCCAGAGGAGCGAGAATGGATGGAAAATTATATCAACAGTGGATTTGTGGATACTTTTCGATTGATTCATCCAATCCTTGAACATCAATATTCATGGTGGAGTTACCGAGCAGGTGCTAGAGAAAAAAATTTAGGTTGGCGCATCGACTATTTAATGGCGACTAAACCGATGGCTCAATCTATTAAAAATGCGTCAATTTTAGCCGATATAAAACATTCAGATCATTGTCCCATCTTATTAGAAATCAATTAATATGCACTTCGAAAAACATGTCTTTATTTGCACCAATGACAAGGATGCTCCCAAAAAATGCTGTGGATCGGGCCATGGAATGGATTTAATTCAAGCATTTAAAGATGAGTGGGCAAAATCAGGAAACACAAGTAAAATAAGAATTCAAAAATCGGGATGTTTAGATTTTTGTGGCAAAGGCCCCACGATGGTCGTTTATCCTGAAGGTGTATTTTACGGAAATGTCCAATTGGAAGATGTTTCAGAAATAACTGAGCAACATTTAATTGGCGATCAGATTGTATCCCGACTGCAAATTGGATAAATTGCGAACATGTTATATCGCCTCTATCCAACTCTTTTAAATTCATTTTCACTCTATCTTAGTCAATCCAGAGATTCTTCAGGCAAGATTATTGTGGATGAAATTGAACTGATTGAACGGATAAATCGAACTAAAAAGCCAACGACTAAGGCCCAACAAAAAGGAATGGATTTTGAAAGGGCTGTCACATTAGGGGAAAATGAAGACCTTTTTAATGAAGGTATCATTGACCAAGCAAGAAATTTGATTCCAGGTAAATACAGAACTCAATTTTACCTTGAATCAAGGTACAAAAATGCCCAAATCTATGGCTATGTGGATGGAATAGGTGACAGTGTCGCTTTTGATTTAAAGAGTACATCGTTTTACGAGCCAGGCCGATTTCAAAATAATCATCAAAATTTGTACCTATTAGGCCTTCAAAAATATGGGATCGAACGCTTAGATTACATCATTACAGACTTCAATGATGTTTATGTCGAATCCTATGATTTGAAAACCTATGATTTCAACCCCCTTTATACTCAAATTGAGAAATTCATTTTATTTTTAGAAGACAACAAGAAATTCATTCGAGATAAAAAGATCTTTGATCGAAAAACGAACGATAATCAAATGTCTCTTTTTGAGTAATTAAAGCAAGTAATCCCGTAATTCCGTCAAATATTTGATTTGAATTTGTGCTGTCGAGTCGACATTATTCAAATTCAAATGTATGCTACGAATGCCTGCATTTTCAGCACCATGAATGTCGGCAATGGGGTGATCCCCCACCATAACCACTTCTTGTGCCAAACAATTTGCTCTTTTTAAGGCATAGTCAAAGAATTTTTTATCTGGCTTTTGTGTACCGACCTCCTGCGAGGTGATGATTGACTGAAAGCAATGTTTCAACCCACTAGCCTCCACTTTTACAAATTGAATATCTTCAAAACCATTAGTCAATATATATAGAGGATATTTTTGTGCGAGTTCTTCAATAATTTCAGAAGCACCGACCAGCAGATGTTTTTTCCTGGGAGTCCGGTATAGAAATTCACTTGAAAATTTCTGTGGGTCCCCTTCGTAGCCCAACTGTGAAAAAAAAAGTTTAAATCTTGTTTCTCTTAACTCCAACTGTGTGATTTTTTTTGATTGATAATCATCCCATAATTGGTTATTCAAAACATTGAAACGATTCCAAATATCATTTTGGTCAGATTCAAGCGTGTTTGTCAAATTGAACTCGTCCACCAAATCCAAAATAACTTCACGAGCATTTCGGTCATGATCCCAAAGCGTGTGATCCCAATCAAAAAATATTGCCTTTGGATTAAATTTCATATGGCAAAGGTAATAAATAAGCTACCTTTGTTCCCATAAAATTGGATAGTACATGGAACATCAATTAAAATTAAATAAGCCACTCGCATTTTTTGATTTAGAAACGACTGGGGTCATGGTCAACAAAGACCGCATCGTTGAGATCGCTATAGCTAAAGCAAATGTAGATGGCACAATTGAAGTGAAAACAAGAAGGGTAAATCCGGGTATTCCCATTCCCATCGAAGCATCCTTAGTTCATGGCATTTATGATGAAGATGTAAAAGATGAACCACAATTTAAGCAAGTAGCCAAATCTTTAGCTGGATTTTTGGAAGGCTGTGACTTAGCCGGATTTAATTCAAATCGCTTCGATGTACCCATGTTGGTAGAAGAATTTTATCGAAACGATATAGATTTTGACATGAAAAATCGGAAGTTGATAGACGCCCAAAGAATTTTTCATCTGATGGAACCAAGAAATTTAACAGCCGCTTTCAAGTTTTATTGCGGCAAGGATTTAATAGGTGCGCATGGGGCCGAAGCGGATGTTTTAGCTACCCTAGAAGTATTAAATGCACAAGTAAAAAGATATGAAGAAGTTTCATTAAAAGATGAAAATGGGAAGGAGTACTTCCCCATCCAAAATGACATGTCAAAATTGCACGAATTAACCATGTCAAATTCAATCGATTTCGCGAATCGAATGGTCTATAATAAAGAAAAAATTCCTGTTTTTAATTTTGGGAAATATACAGGGAGATCCGTGACAGAGGTATTAAAAAGCGACCCCTCTTATTATGATTGGATTTTAAAGGGTGACTTTGCAATCGACACTAAGAAAAAATTAACGGAAATTAAATTGCAAGGATTTCAACGTTAAAGCAAAATTAAGATGCCGAATATTTAAGTTTAATTTGTATTTTTGCCATGTTATTGGCCTAATGATAAAACAATGCAATCCATACCAGACATAATTCGCACCATTCCCTTAGCACATTATATTTTATTAAGCTCTGCTTTGTTTTGTATAGGGATTTTGGGTGTGTTAACTAGGAGAAATGCCATCATCGTATTTATGGCGATTGAACTTATGTTAAATGCTGTCAATTTACTTTTAGCTGCATTTTCTTCTTATTACTCAGATCCGTCGGGACAAATTTTTGTGTTTTTTATTATGGCTGTGGCCGCTGCTGAAGTGGCCGTGGGTTTAGCCATCATCGTCATGATTTACCGAAATATTCAGAGTATCGACATAGGAATACTCAATAAGTTGAAAAATTAATTTTACAGAACATTCATTTATGTCTTTAATTTATTTAATACCGCTTTTACCCTTCATTGGTTTTTTTGTGAATGGCCTTTCATTTCCCAACATTTCAAAGCAAGTAGCAGCCATAATTGGCACAATTCCACCACTGGTAGCCTTTATTCTATCCGTCCAACTTTTTGTTAATTATGACGGAACAACTCAAATTTTACATCTAGCCGATTGGATTAAATTGGGGGATTTGCAAATTCCTTTTGATCTCCAAATCGATGCATTATCCATTATGATGTTGCTCGTCATTACAGGTGTAGGAACATTGATTCATATTTATTCGATTGGATATATGTCTCATGACCAAGGATTTGGTAAGTTTTTTGCCTTTTTAAACTTGTTCATTTTCTTCATGTTGATCCTTGTTCTGGGGGCAAATTTCACCGTTTTATTTATAGGTTGGGAAGGAGTAGGATTGTGTTCATACCTATTAATTGGATTTTGGAATCAAAAAAATAGTTACGGGAATGCCGCTAGAAAGGCATTTATTATGAATAGAATTGGGGACCTTGGGTTTTTAGTCGGTATATTTTTACTGATTCAGAATTTCGGTAGCACGGATTATACCACAATATTTTCATCTATCCAGCAAGGCGACGTCCCTGATAATTTAGGGCTTATTGCCTTTTGTTTATTTGTAGGAGCGATGGGTAAATCAGCACAAATACCCTTATTTACTTGGCTCCCAGATGCGATGGCGGGCCCCACTCCTGTTTCCGCATTAATACATGCGGCCACCATGGTGACTGCGGGTATTTATATGGTCATTCGAGCGAACGTTATTTTTGAATTAAGTCCTGATGTTTTACAATTCGTTGGCTGGATTGGGTTATCTACAGCACTTTTGGGAGCTATTATAGGTTTATTTCAAAACGATATTAAAAAGGTTTTGGCTTATTCAACGGTGTCCCAACTAGGTTACATGTTTATGGGATTAGGTGCATCTGCTTATTCGGCCTCATTTTTCCATGTCATGACGCATGCATTTTTTAAGGCTTTATTGTTTTTAGGAGCTGGATCAGTGATACATGCCATGTCAGATGAACAAGATATTAGAAAAATGGGTGGATTAAAGTCAAAAATGCCCATCACTTATTTGACCTTTTTATTAGGGACTTTAGCTATTTCAGGAATACCGCCTTTTTCGGGCTTTTTCTCTAAAGATGAAATTCTAGCCCATCTTTACCATCATGATTTGCTTATGTGGAGCTTGGCGATTATCGGTTCCGCTTGTACCTCATTTTATATGTTCAGGGTGTTCATTTTAACATTTTGGGGTGAGTTTAGAGGAACTGAGAAGCAAGCGAGTCATTTACATGAGTCCCCTTGGTCAATGACCGTTCCACTAATCGTTTTAGCCATTTTTTCAGTGGCAGGTGGCCTTATTAATCTACCTCATTTTGCGGGTGGAAATGAATTTTTAGCCCATTGGTTGGCTCCACTTCTGCCGTCAACAGAACCTCTAGGAGAAGTATCGTTTTTGAGTTTAGAAATGGGAGCTCCTTTAGTTGCAGCTTTTGTCCCTCCAATGTTAGCCATAATTATTTTCAGTAGTAAAAAATTAATCCCGTCGGAAGATGGCCAAATTCATGGGATACAAAAAGTAATTTATCAGAAGTTCTACATCGATGAATTATATGATTTAATCATCGTAAAACCTGTGAATTTCTTATCTGTATTTTTTGGGCAGGTCATTGATTTTTTAGTGATTGATTTATTTGTTGAAGGGATTGGCAAAATAGTTCAATATGCATCTACTGAATTCAGAAGAATTCAAACAGGAAATGTAGGGTATTATGTATTTATGATGGTGATTTCGATAGCGATCATTTTATTTATGGGATTAAAATCCTGGATATTGTAATTTAAAATTTGACAGAAAAGGCATGAATTTACTTTTTATCCTATTTTTTCCATTGCTTATTGGGGCGTATTTATTAATCGCTAAGCCCAAGCATGCATTTATTATTTCATTATCAGCAACTATTTTAGAAGCCATTGCCACTGGCTTTTTGCTTTATAAAATAAATGAAACAATGTTGCCTATCACCTTTATTCAAGATTGGATCCCTGAAGTTGGCATTCAATTTTCGTTAAAAGCTGATGGCATCAGCGGGATATTAATTGGCCTTTGTGCCTTATTATTGCCTTTTATCGTTGGGTCAACGTCAAACACCGAAAAGGCCAATCATGCTCAATATCAAGGATTGATGTTAATGATGCAATCTGCAATGATGGGGGCTTTTTTAGCCAAAGACGCATTCTTATTTTATTTCTTTTTTGAAGCTTCCTTGCTGCCTATTTACTTTTTGGCCTCGAAATTTGGAGGAGAAAATAAATCAGCAATCACATTTAAGTTTTTAATCTACACCATTTTTGGGTCTTTATTTTTATTCATTGGACTCATTTTTGTTTACCTAAGAACTCCGGGAACAACTCATTCAGCAGATATCGAAACACTGTATTTAACCGCTAGGAACTTAAGCGCTGAATCACAAGGTTATTTATTTATGGCCTTTTTTGTTGCATTTGCGATCAAAATGCCCATTTTCCCTTTTCACACTTGGCAACCAGATACCTACACGACTTCACCTAGTCAAGGCACCATGTTGCTTTCAGGCATCATGTTAAAAATGGGTACCTATGGGGTTATCAGATTAATCATCCCTATGTTTCCGCTAGGAATAGGGATTTGGGGAAATACAGCCATGGTTCTTTCGATCATTGGTGTTATTTATGGCTCCATAATTGCCATCCAACAAAAAGATGCAAAAAGGTTATTGGCTTATTCTTCTTTTGCTCACGTAGGTCTAATTTCGGCGGGTATGTTGACGCAAAGTTTTGACGGAATTCAAGGTGCATTATATCAAATGCTTTCGCATGGAATTAATGTTATTGGCCTGTTTTTTGTTATTGAGATCATTGAAAGAAGAACTAAATCGAGAGAATTAGCACAATTGGGTGGTATAACTCAATCCTCCTATGCGCTTACAGTTTGCTTTATCATTCTTAGTTTAGGTTCTGTGGCGCTGCCATTAACGAATGGCTTTATCGGGGAATTTATTTTACTCAAAAGCATATTTGACTATTCGTTGATATTGGGAGTGGTTGCAGGTATCACGATAATATTGGGAGCAGTTTACACACTGCGTTTAATTCAAAAAACCATGTTTGGAAATGTGTCTAGAATCACCACTGAATTTTCAACATTGACATTAGAAGAAAAAATGGTCCTTATTCCATTAAGTATATTCGTTTTATTAGGGGGTATTTTCCCAAATGCTATCTTACATTTTAGTGAAGAAAGTGTTATGCAAATAACCCAACTATTGAAATAATTAAATTTAAAAGCATCTTATTTTTATGACGGCGATTATAGCGTTATCACTTTTTGGAATTAGCAATTTGTTTTGGGGATTTTGGTTCCCAAGAAAAGTATTACAAATTCTTACCTTATTATTTATAGCGATTGGAATAGGCTTAACGGCCATGGATTGGAATCATGAATTATTGTGGTTTGGGAATATGTTTAGGACAACGAATACCTCCATTAATTTTAGTTTAATTATTCAATTGGCTGCATTTTTGGTGGTTGCGCTTTCAAGAGGATTTGGTGCAGATGATGAACATACACATCCAGCGGAATATTATGCAATTTTACTTTTCTCGGTGGTTGGAGCCATTTTAATGGTTTCATTCGATCATATGATTATGTTGTTTGTTGGCCTAGAAATATTATCCGTAGCCATGTATGTACTCACTGGCTCAGACAAAAGAAACCTTAAATCAAATGAAGCTGCGTTAAAATACTTTTTAATGGGCGCATTTGCGACGGGTATTCTACTGTTTGGCATTACGTTAGTTTATGGTGCAACAAGATCATTTTATATATCAAACTTAGCTAATATTATAGCAGCCACGGCGCCAGAGTCCATGCCAAGTTTCTTGTATATCGGAGTACTTCTCATGCTGATCGGCCTACTATTTAAAGTCTCAGCGGCACCTTTCCATTTTTGGACACCCGATGTGTATGATGGGGCACCTACAATTTTTACGATGTTTATGTCAACCGTGGTAAAAACAGCTGGCTTTGCTGCACTGTATCATATTTTATCAGGGGTATTTGGAGGCATTTATTCCACATGGGTATTAACGATTTACTTCATCAGTATGCTAACCTTGATTATTGGAAATGTGACAGCAGCATACCAACAAAGTGTTAAGCGAATGCTTGCATATTCAAGTATTTCGCATGCGGGGTATATGTTGATGACAGTAAGTGCTATGCAAAGTTCATCCACATCCACTGTTTTATATTATTCGCTTTCATATACATTAGCAACAATTGCTGCTTTTGCAGTCTTAATCCTTGTTTCTGAATATCAAACAGGAAGAAAGGAAAAGCCAGAAGATTATTCATCATTTGAAGGATTGGCGTTAAATAATCCAGGATTAGCATTTTGCTTCACGATATCTTTATTATCCTTAGCTGGCATTCCATTAACAGCAGGTTTTTGGGGTAAATTCTTTATTTTTTCAGACAGTTTTAACCGCAATATCATTTACCCAGTCATTCTTGCCATATTAATGTCGGCCGTCGGTATTTATTATTATTTCAAAGGAATTATCGCCATGTATTTTAAAAATGGAGATATAGAAAAAATTGAAGTTCCGATACTCTTTAAAATAGCATTATGGTTTTGTACAATTTCAACACTTGTTTTAGGGGTTTATCCCAATATTGTTAAGAGTTTATTTTAGCCAAGGATTTGACAAAAAAAACCACCCTTTTTAATAAAAAAGATTTAGTTGCGTATTTTTTGATCGCAGGAGCAGGTGCGATTGTTCAACTCGTTTGTGGAGGTTTATTAAAAGATTGGTTCAAATTAAATTACGAGGCAACAATTCTCCCCGCCTATTTCATCTCAGTTATTGTAGGATTTACATTAACCAAATTGTTTGCTTTTGATGCTAGAAAAACGCAGCAGACAAATCGAGAAATGGTCAAATTTTTAATGGTAGCCACCTTTTCTGGATTTGTAACGTGGTTTTTCAGTGTTATGCCTTATAAATTCCTTCAGACATTCATGAGTGATTTTTATTTACAAATCCCCTTTGCATACAAAAAAATCAACGTGACTCAAATCCTTACAACTACTACAGGGATGGGATTTAGTTTTATCTCAAACTATGTTTTGCACAAAACTTTCACATTCAAAAGTAGTGGATTTTATGACAGATTTAAGGACTTACTTAGGTAATTTAAGGTAGAAAAATCTGTAATTTTAAGTACTTCTTAGGAATTACTTAAAAAAAATAATTCCCAATCTTATTTATAGCTATTTAAAGGCCATTTTAAATCAAAACTTAAAAAAACCTTAAAATTGTTACGAAAAAATTTGTTGTTACTATTTAATCCACTAGTTTTGTATCTCAAACCTTTAAATATTACAAAAATGAAAAAATTATTCGCTTTAGCTTTCGTTGCTGGTATGGTAACTTTAGCTTCTTGTGGTGAGAAAAAAGCAGAAGCTTCTGCTGATTCAGTTGCTGTTGATACTGCTGCTGCTGCTCCAGTTGATACTGCTGCTGCTGATACTGCTGCTGCTGATACAGCTGCTGCTAAGTAATCTAAGCACCCAGAAAAAAGTCCTTCGCATGCGGAGGACTTTTTTTATGCCTAAAAATGGAAAAGAACAAAAAAATTCATTCATTTTTTGACCACTTCCCGCCAACGGTTGCTGAATATTGTTTTCAATTATGGCATGATTATCCATTTGATTTTATTGTCAGTAAGTCGCGCCATTCTAAATTAGGTGATTATCGATTTTCACCCCAAAAAGGACATCAAATAACCGTTAATTGCAATTTGAATTCCTATGCCTTTCTAGTCACTTATTTGCATGAAGTGGCACATTTATTGACTTATTTAACATATAAAAATAAAGTATTGCCCCACGGAGAAGAGTGGAAAAATTCGTTCAGATCCATATTTGAACCTATTTTAGAAGAAGGGTTATTGCCCGATGAGTTAATCAACGTTTTAAAATCGTATTTAGTTAATCCTAGCGCTACCTCAACTGGCCATGGACCTTTAGTAGATGTGTTAAAAACATACGACACGGCAAATTCAAGCATCACCTTGCACGCCCTTCCTGAGAATCAAATTTTTTTATTAAAAAACCTAGAGTTAATCAAAGGTAAACTACGTCGAACACGTTACTTTTGCAGAGAGGCCAAAACTGGCAAACTTTACTTAGTAGCAAAAAATGCGCAGGTTACCCCATTGGAAACGAATGAACTTTAAAGGCTACTTAATAGCTTTAATAGGATCATTTTGCATTTCTAATTCGGTTATGGCCCAAACCGATTCAAAATTATCTACTGGCAAATGGGTTAAAATTGGAATAACTCAAAATGGCATTTATAAAGTTGATGCCGCTTGGCTCGATAAAAATAAGATCGACAGGGCCACGTTAAACCCAAAACAAGTAAGTCTTTATTCAACCGCTTCAGGAACTTTACCCCAAGATTTAAAGATTTCCAGGCCACTAGATTTAGAGGAAATACCAATCTATTTTGAGGGCGATCAGGACAACAAATGGGACGCAAGTGATTTCTTTATATTTTGGGGCAATTCCCCACACAAAATAGCCTTTGATTCTCAAAAAAAAACATGGGTCCAAGAGTTGCACGCTTATTCGGACTCTAGCTTTTATTTTATTCGTTTAGATGATCCAGCAGCAAAACGAATAGAGGAAGTGAAGGCCACACCAGGTGAATTAAATTCCACGGATTATGCTTGGTCTATTTTTCACTATGAGCCAGAAACCTATAACTTAATTCAATCGGGAAGACAATGGTTAGGTGATGCATTTTATGGCACAAATAACAAAACTGTCCAATATTCGCTGGCTGATTATAAGCAAGGAATTAAGTCAAAATTAAGTGGTCGGTTTTATTCTAGCTCAGTCCAAGAAGGCTTGTTTTCATTTGACGTGGCAGGTAATGCCATTGAAAGCTTAAAAATCCCGGCTATCTCAGGGGAAAGATATGACAATAAAGCTAATTTTTCAGATCTTGATAGGTGGTTGACACCCCAAATAAAGGATAATCTTTGGAGCTGGACGATTAATTATAAAAACACAACGGGAACTGGATATCTTGACTTTTTATCACTTCAATACCCTAGAATTTTCAATGCAAAGCATGATAATCCGCTTTATTTATTACCCAATTCAACGGATTCAAGCTATTCTATCTCCATAATCAACGCAAATGCATCCACTCAAATTTGGCTCCGAAATGGTCCGAGCAATTGGTCAAAAATGATAAACTTTTCAGCCTCTTTAAAATTGAATGTTAGACCCGAAAGCCAATTACTAATCGTTGACAGCCAAAAAGCAATATCACCTACTTTTATTAAAATTTTACCTAATCAAAATATTAAAAAAAAGACTGGAAACGAACTATTAATTATATCTAGCCCAGCCCTAAAAGAAGCGGCAAATACACTCGCAAAATATAAAATAAGTTCACAAAAAATCACGACAAAAGTGGTTGACACCGAACAAATTTACCATGAATATTCTGGCGGAAAACAAGATGTTACGGCTATACGAGATTTTATTTATCGACAATTTAAACACCCAAATTCCACCTTAAAATATGTGATTCTTTTAGGTGACGCATCCGTTGATTATAAAGGTAAATCAGTCGTATCGACTGAAATAGAAAAAAATTGTTTTGTGCCCACTTACCAAAGTATGGAGTCATTTAGGCCGTTATTGAGCTACTCGTCGGATGATTATTTTGGTTTACTAAATCCAGATGAGGGCGACTGGCTTGAAGGCGAAAAAACAAATAAAAAGACACTCCAAGTGGCTATCGGTAGAATTCCTGCAAAAAATCCTAGCGAAGCAAATTTCTTTGTGAACAAATTAATTGCCTTTATTGAATCAAAAAAGAATAATCGTTTTAAGCCTGAGGTGCTAGCATGGGTAGCAGATGATGGGGATGCCAATATTCACATGCAAGATGCAGAAGATTTTTCCAATCTAATGATCAATGAAGCCAATGATGTGAGCATAAAAAAGCTTTATTTAGATCAATTTGAACAGGAAATAGCGGGCGGAATATATACCTCTAAAAAAGCCAAAGATGCCGTAATTTCGTTATTTAATTCAGAGGCGGATTTTATACATTTCATCGGACATGGATCAGAAAGTGGCTGGACAGATGAAAAAATATTGACCAATAATGATTTAATCGGCCTGACGAATTTGAAACACTTGCCGTTTTTATTGACCGCAACTTGCCAGTTTGGCCGATTTGATGATCCAAACCAATTATCAGGAGCGGAAATTTCATTAATGTCCACAAAGGGAGGAGCTATAGGACTCATTAGTACAACAAGACCGGTTTTTCAAAGTAGTAACTACCTTTTTGGTCAATCATTTTACAGAAACTTAATTGATCATAAAACCCAAGTAAAATATCGAGTGGGCGATTTATTTAAAGAAACAAAAAACAATAGCCAAACGGGTGTGATTAATCGAAATATTAGTTTTTTAGGTGATCCCACTCTAGAACTACCTTGGGCAGGACAATCTATAATAATAAAAACAGACACGATCATTCCAGGTTCAGACAAAGTAATTGAAGGCCAATTATATACGAATAGTTCACCGATTTCAAACGCTCAATTAAGGGCAAACTTATATTCTCCACCCGTTAAGAAAAAGACCTTAGGCACAAAAACAAACGCATATGAATATTTTACTGAGGGCGATTTAATTTGGACATCAAATATTCAAATGACGGGAGGTGGGTTTTCCGTCAGTCAAAAATCAGTACCAAAAACCACTGGACCTTTAATTTGCAAAATAATAGGTCAGTCAAACACAGGGGGAATTATCAATGGATTCAAATCTCTTCCCGTCTTGATTTCCAACTCTGCTATCATCGATTCAAAACCTCCTAGTATTAGTGTCCTAGAACCTGAATCAAACAAATTCCAAACGATGAATAGCAGTTTTGAATTAAAAATTAAAATAGAAGATGACAACTCACTTCGTTGGACAAATGATAAAAATGAATTTGCCGAGCTAATCGTGAATGATACCCTCAAAATCAAATTATCAGATTATTTTATTCCCGATGTGGGTTTTCCTCAAAAAGGGACATTTATATACCCATTTAAAAACTTGAAATCAGGCTCTTATTCATTTAAAGTGAATTGCTGGGATGGAAATTATAACCAACAAAAACTATTTTTTGAAATCAAGGTAATAAATTCAGATGCTAATCGTTTAGAATGGGTAATATATCCCAACCCCATGAGTAACCGTTTACAATTGAGGGCAATCGGTCAAATACCATGGGATATTTACCAATATGATTTGAATGTATACAATGTTTTAGGTCAGCCATATTTGTTTAAAAAAGGGTTAATAACATACTTTTCAGATGCAGAATTTGAAATACAAATTGTCTGGACCGAAGAAGAGTTAGCCAAATTAAACGGCGAATCAATTTTTAAATTGGAATTAATACCAAGTAAAAACAATGAAAATATTTTAATAAAAGGTAAATTCACTACCCTAAAATAAATTTTATAAAATATTTTACACATTTAAACACTAAATACTTTAAAAATACTTATTTTTGACCTTAAATAATTTGCAATTACTAGACAATCTAATATTTAATAACCGATGACGACAAAAATTTCTATTCTCCAAAGATCATTACTATCCGCAATAGCGCTTTTAGTATGTAACTTCGCAATAGGTCAAACTTTGGTTTCAGGTCAGTTGAATTCTGGTAGAATTCCAACGCCAACCATGTTATTCATGAATGTAACACCAGATGCACGCTCTGCGGCCATGGGTGATGCGGGAGTAGCCATTTCATCAGATGTCAATGCGATTTATTGGAATCCTGCAAAATTAGCTTCAGCTGATAAAGATTTGGGATTTGCAATATCATATACTCCATGGTTACGTAACCTAGTGAATGATATGGCACTTTACAATATTGCTGGATACAAGAAGACAGCTAAAGGTCAGGCATTCGGATTTTCGATCAATTATTTTGACCAAGGACTTTTTCAAGCTACAACAGCTTCAGGAACAAGTGCTGGTAATTTTAACTCCAAGGAATATGCTTTGACAGTATCTCATGCAAGAAAATTGTCAAATACTTTGTCATTAGGTTTAAATTTAAAATACATTAATTCTAATCTTTTAGGAAACTATCAAGGCGCTGGTACTTCAGCTATGCAACCGGCTCAAACGGTAGCTGCTGATTTGTCTCTTTACTGGAATAATACATCAGAAAAGAATTGGAATTATACCTATGGTTTAATGTTATCTAATATCTCTGGAAAAGTTTCCTATGGTGGCTTAGATAAGAATTTTATCCCAACAAACTTAAGAGCAGGTATTGCAGCTGTTAAAAATGTAGATGATAAGAATAAATTAACGTTTACGTTAGATTTAAATAAATTGATGGTTCCTACACCAACAAAAACGGATCCAACAGGTTCTAATTCATCTGCAATTGGAGGAATCTTCGGTTCATTGTTTGATGCTGAAGATGGATTTGGCGAGGAATTAAAAGAATTTACTACTTCATTAGGAGCTGAATATTTATTTAATAACACATTTGCTTTACGTGGTGGATTTTTTAATGAAACAGAAATGAAAGGAAATCGTAAATATTTCACTTTCGGTGTAGGACTTAAATTAGATCAAAAATATGGCTTTGACTTTGCATACTTAGTTCCAACAGGAACAAGCAGTCCATTAGCAAATACATTAAGAGTTACTTTATTGGCAGCTATCAACAACGATACTCCTAAAAAATAATTAAGAAATATATTTTTTATTGCAAATGACATTCATAATTGAATGTCATTTGTTTTTTATAACGACCTATTTAGATGTTGGACAGAAGTAAAGCCCCCGGAGCATTCCCTATTGAAAAAATAAAATTTCCTTCTGCACTTAAACACTCTTTAAGAAATGGCATAGTCGTTAACTCGGTCAACCTAGGCGAGCAGCCTGTTTTCAAATTTGAGCTAAGCACAAAAGCCGGGGGAATACATAGCGATGTTGCGGGATTAGCAAGTTTAACAGCCCAATTAATGAAGCGTGGCACAAGTAAGCATGATGCTTTACATATTCATCAATCATTTGACTTTCATGGTGCATTCTGGGATATTCAAGCGACATTAGATCAAGCTACGTTTACCGTTTATGGATTAGTTAAACATTTCGGTGCTTTAATGCCATACGTTGCCGAGATGATTCAAATGTGCACTTTCCCTGAACAAGAATTCCAAAAAGAACTGGAAATTGAAATTCAGAAAAATAAATTAAACTGGGAAAAAACGGCGTATAGTGCTAGCCAATTAATGCGAAAGAAACTTTATGGGGATGATCCTTATGGACGTGCTGCAACTCCAGAGTCATTAGCATTAGTGAATGTAAACGATCTTGTTACATTTTACAACAAAACTTGGGCTAGCCAAATACCTAGCATTTTTCTATCAGGAAAAATATCACCTGAAGAAATCAAAATTTTAGACGCTTCATTAGGCGAACTTGTTTTTAACACAAAAGAGCAATTACTTGTCCCTGATCCTATTTTCATGGAACCAAGCTCCTTAAAAGATACAAGAGAAGATGCCTTGCAAAGTTCAATCAGATTAGGCATAAAGTCCATTAACAGGAAAAACAAAGACTATTTCAAATTTAGTGTAATGAATACACTTCTTGGCGGTTTTTTTGGTTCAAGACTTCAAAAAAATATACGAGAAGAGAAGGGATTTACCTATGGAATATCTTCTTCATTAGTTCCGATGTACCGCTCAGGTTATTGGGCAGTAGGTACAGATGTTAAAAATGAAAATGTAGCCGAAACGATATCAGAAGTAAAAAAAGAGATGCAAATCCTAAGAGATGAATTAGTTTCTGAAGAAGAATTATCACTGGTAAAAAACTATTTAATGGGAAGCTTTACCGGAGAATTAACTCAAGCATTTGATATCGCAGAAAAAGTAAAAATAATTGAATTAGAAGGGCTGGATGCTGATTATTACGATCAATTTCAAGATCAAATTTTTTCATGCACGCCAAATGAAATAAGGGATCTAGCTAATAAATACCTAGATCCCTCTAAATTAACCGAAGTCGTTGTGGGTGGAAATTAAAAGCGAGCGAGCTCTTTAAATTC
The DNA here is from genome assembly GCA_903933935.1 of uncultured Cytophagaceae bacterium. Taxonomy (GTDB): domain Bacteria; phylum Bacteroidota; class Bacteroidia; order Cytophagales; family Spirosomataceae; genus Aquirufa. The sequence continues at coordinate 23,915 of CAIZMB010000106.1, read as the reverse complement.
CCCTACTCTAGCTTCTAAATCGGAAGCCGTTACTTCAAAAAGTCGTTCCGTCCCAAATTTCTCCACACAGAATGATGCCATTGCAGAGCCATAAACAATGGCCTTGCGCATGTTTTCAAATGATATATCATTGGTTTGCGCTAGGTAACCTATGAATCCGCCAACAAAAGTATCTCCCGCACCTGTAGGGTCAAAAACCTCCTCTAAAGGTAATGCTGGGCAATAAAACATCTTCGTATCTTGGAATAATAAAGCTCCATGTTCTCCCTTTTTGATGATTAACGTTTTTGGCCCCATTTCCATAATCAATTTAGCGGCTGTCCTTAAAGAATACTGACCTGATAATTGACGCGCCTCTTCGTCATTGATACACAATACGTCGACCAATTTAAGTACTTTCTTTAAATCATCCATTGCCACATCCATCCAAAAATTCATGGTATCCATCACCACTAGCTTAGGTCGATTCTTTAATCCTTGAATAGCCTCAATTTGAACCTGGGGTGTCAAATTACCTAACATCAAATATTCACAATCTTGGTAATTAGTTGGAATCATGGGTTTGAAATCCGCTAAAACATTTAAATCCGTAACCAAGGTATCACGCGAATTCATGTTATTATGGTATTTGCCAGCCCAAAAAAAGGACTTCTCCCCTTTTTTAATTTGCAATCCTTCCAAATTAATCCCCTTTGAGATCAAAGAATCCATGTAGGCTTGTGGAAAATCATCCCCCACTACGGCAACTACATTGACCTGCGGAAGAAAAAATGCTGCTGATAAAGCAATGTAAGTACAAGAACCACCGATAATTTTATCAGTTTTTCCATAAGGGGTTTCTAGGGCGTCGAACGCTACGGTTCCAATGGTTAATAAGCTCATTTTTAACATATTTAGCCTACTTTAGGACAACGACTAAAGGGCTGGTTAGGATTAAATAAATAACGGTAAGTAATAAATGTTTTATCATTAGTCGCGCCCAGTTGGGATACAAAGCGCATCATTTTAGGATTAAAATCTCCAACCCAATTCATGTCCATGGTTGTATATGGATAGAAAGGATTTTCTCTTGCAGCAGTTCTAAAACGCAAGGCAATGGCAGATTCAACGCCCTTTCCTTGATGCTCAGGGACTACCCCAAAAATAACCCCACATGTTCTGGTTAGCACGCCCCTACTTTTTAAAAGTAAAAATTTTATCTTTCCCCAAGTATTCAATTTGCCATGCAAATGTTTGATAATTTGATTCAAATCGGGGATGACAATAAAAAATGCAACAGGTTCATCATTTTCAGAATAGGCAAACCAAAGTAATTGTTCGTCAATAATGGGCTTCATTTGCTTCACTAATTTCTGAGCTTGTTCGGAAGACATTTCACTGACACCCGGAAATTTTGCCCATGCAGCATTATAAATGATTTTAAAATCTTCTGCATATTTAGCAAGATTGGCCTTTTCTATATGCTTAAAATTATAATTAGGATTTTGATAAATTCGCTGTGCTTTTTCCTCAATTCCCTCGGTAACTTTGGCTCCTCGAATGGAAGAAACATAGACATACTGTTGGAAATAATCTTTAAACCCATAATTTTCAAAAAACGAAATATAATATGGCTTAGTCCATGGCATCTTATAAGTGGGTTCAAATTCCCACCCTTTGATCATCAAGCCCCAAAAGCTATCTCGCTCCCCAAAATTAATTGGGCCATCCATCCCCTCAAACCCTTTTTCTGATAGCCAGTTCTTACATGCGTCAAACAAAATTATGGCCGCATTTTCATCATCAATCACCTCAAAAAATCCCATACCGGCCATTTTGAGATTACTCTTATCCGGCACTTTATTTTCATAAAAAGCAGCTACTCGACCGATAGGCTTTTGATTTTCATCAAATAAAACCCATCGAACGGCCTCTCCTTTTTTAAAATGAATATTCTTATTTGGGTCAAAAATAACTTCAATATCCTGATCTAAAGGTCTTATCCAATTCGGGTCACTCGCATATAAAGAAACCGGGAATTCCAAAAACATTCGCTTTAGGCCCTTATCTCCTCCTACTTCTTTTAAAATCATGTAATCAATCAAATGAATTTACAAAGATAATATTTTTTGGGGCCAATCTCCCTTATGCTTTTAATTGATTGGGCAACCCAATAATAGTTTTGGTGATTTAAAAGAATCGCAGTAATTTTAATGCCTTATATAAAATTCTATGTAAGGACAGAAATAGTCTACATGCAGCCATTAAAATTATATAATACACTCAGCCGTGAAAAAGAAGTTTTTGTAGCGATTAACGCGCCGCATGTGGGTTTGTATGTATGTGGACCTACCGTTTACAACTATGTACATTTAGGAAATCTTAGAACATTTACATCATTCGATATACTATATAGATACCTTAGCCACATAGGCTATAAAGTTAGATATGTAAGAAATATCACAGATGTAGGTCATTTGGTTGGCGATGGCGACGAAGGAGAGGATAAGATCGGGAAAATGGCCAAATTGGAAAAGTTGGAGCCCATGGAAATTGTTCATCGATATACACAAGATTTTCATCACGTTCTTCAAACATTTAATCTCTTACCTCCTAGCATCGAACCATCTGCTACAGGGCATATTGTCGAGCAAATAGAAACCACACAAAACCTTTTAAACAAAGGATTGGCCTATGAATCTAATGGCTCCATTTATTTCGATATAGAAACTTATAATAAGCAAGGCGGTGATTATGGGAATTTATCAGGCAGAATTTTAGACGATTTGCTTACTGAAACGAGAGATTTAGACGGAGTTGGGGAGAAAAAAAGTCCATTGGACTTTGCCCTTTGGAAAAAAGCTTCGCCTGAACACATCATGCGGTGGAATTCTCCGTGGGGAGAAGGGTTTCCTGGTTGGCACCTAGAATGTACCTGCATGAGCCATAAATATTTAGGCAATACATTTGACATCCATGGGGGTGGAATGGACTTAAAATTTCCACATCATGAGTGTGAAATTGCACAGGCCAAAGCGGCTTATGGTGAAGTTCCCGTCCGATATTGGATGCATACAAATATGCTGACCGTTAATGGTCAAAAAATGAGTAAATCTTTAGGTAATTCCTTTTTGCCGAAAGAATTGATTACTGGAAATCATCCATTATTAGAGCAGGCTTACAGTCCCATGACCGTTCGCTTTTTCATGCTACAATCACAGTATCGAAGTACGTTAGATTTTTCAAATGAGGCGTTAAAAGCTTCACAGAAAGGCTATAAGCGAATTGCAAATGGATTGAGAATCATTAAAATAATGGAGTATCCAAAGGGCATTTCCACGCAGATTGACACTGACCAAGAAGCAGATATTTTAAGTTCCATTCAGGGTTGTTACGATGGGATGAATGACGACTTAAACACGGCTGTGACGATTGCGCATTTATTTAATTTATTGAAAAAAATAAATCAATTACATACGGGAACACTCGCATTTGAATCCATAAGCCCTGAAACATTTGAGGTTTTAAAATCAAATTACATTTTGTTTTTAGAAGAAGTATTAGGCTTAACCATGGAAACCCCCGAATATTCAGACATGTTAATTAACGGCTTATTATCTTTATATAAAGAATTTAAGGACCAACGAAAATATGATAAAGTAGATGAAATAAGGGCTACATTCAAATCAATGGGGCTTATTATTAAGGACATGAAAAACTCCATTGATTGGGGATTTGAGGAATAAAAATATGTTTAGAAACTTAACACCTACTGTACGTAATTTAATCATTGTAAACGTTGTCCTTTTTTTAGGAAAAGGAGCCATACCCGAAGATTTATTTACGTTGCACTATTTTCAAGCAAGGGATTTTTATTTCTTTCAGGTAGTTACCTACATGTTCATTCATGCAAATTTCATGCATTTATTAAGCAATATGTTTGGGCTATTTATGTTTGGATCATTACTTGAACGAGTTTGGGGAGCCCAACGGTTTTTATTTTTTTACTTTTTCTGTGGTATAGGCGCGGGATTATTGTACATGGGTATCCAACATTTTATTGATTTCGCAGATTTCAGAAGGGCCACCGAGCTAGTTTTATCAAACCCTAGTTCATTTAATTTAACGGATTATGTTCAGCATTTTAGTGTTATTAGTCCCATTGAGCCTATTAATTCCGATTGGGTCAGGACCAATTATGCTGAATTCATAAACCGAAGTGTTGTAGGTGGAGCATCAGGGGCAATTTTTGGGATTTTAATGGCTTTTGGGTACTTATTTCCAAATTCAGAAATGTTTCTATTCCCTTTCCCTATTCCCATCAAAGCTAAGTATTTTGTCAGTTTTTATGGCTTATATGAACTTTACCAAGGTATCCAACAAAGCGAAGGAGATAATGTGGCTCACTTTGCACATATCGGAGGAATGATTTTTGCGGTTATCCTTTTAAAATATTGGGGAACAAAAAGAAATACGTTTTTTTAAGATGAAAAGTATTTGGTTCGATATAAAAATAATATTTAACAGCCCAAATCAAGGGCTTAAAAAGCTAATTGCTTTAAATGTATTTATATTTCTTGTTTTGATGGTGGGCAAAGTCGGCCTTATACTGGCAGGCCATGAGCAAATTTTTTCTGCACTCCTAGAACATATAACTTTATCGTCAACGCCAATAAACGTACTTAAAGAGCCTTGGACAGTATTCACTTATTTCTTTATTCATATTGAATTATTTCATCTGCTTTTCAATATGATGTTCCTCTTTTGGTTTGGAATTATCTTGCAAGATTTCATTGGTTCGGAACGAATTGTTAAATTGTTTATTTGGGGCGGCATATCAGGGGCGATTGCTTATTTGCTTTTAGTGAACAGCTTTTCATATTTTATTTTGAAAGGACCGACCTACCTAAATGGGGCATCAGCAGGTGTATTTGCCATTGTGGTTGCTGCGGCAACCATTAAACCCACTTACCGCATTCATTTATTTTTTATTGGTGATGTACAGATTAAATATGTGGCTGCATTTTATATTGTTTGGTCATTCATCGAAACTACAGGAATGAATGCTGGAGGAAATATTGCTCATTTAGGCGGTGCTTTAATGGGCTTTATGTATGGATTCTATTTTCAGCTTCCTCAAAAAAAGAGTGTATTCGTCAATGAAGAAAAAGTTTTTTCATTTGTAAAAGTGGCTCAAAAAAAAGTGTACGAGTCAACGAATGAATTAGATAATGAAGAAGTTGTAGAAGAAGAATTGAACCAAATTTTAGATAAAATTTCTAAATCAGGTTATGATAGTTTGAGTAAATACGAGAAAAGGAGGTTGTTTAAAGCGAGTCAAAAAAACGAATAAGCCTAAAAACATTTTTACCTTTATATTGTTTGATATTCACCTTCGGGTATTTTTAATAATTAATTTATGCAATTCAAAGCTGGTCCATTATTAAGTAAAATACATTCTCCAGCAGATCTAAGGAGTCTTTCTCCCTCAGAGTTGCCAAAAGTGTGCGAAGAATTAAGGCAATTTATCATCGACCATGTTTCCGTTAATGGGGGACATTTTGGAGCTTCTCTAGGAGTTACTGAATTAACTGTAGCCTTACATTATGTATTTAATACTCCAGAAGACCAATTAGTTTGGGATGTAGGACATCAAGCTTATGGCCACAAAATACTTACAGGAAGAAAGGATGTTTTTCATACTAATCGACTTTTAGGAGGAATTAGTGGGTTTCCTAAAAGATCCGAAAGCATATATGATACATTTGGCGTGGGGCATTCTTCCACCTCAATTTCAGCTGCTTTAGGTATGGCCGTTGCATCTCGTTACAAAAAAGATTTCCAGAAACAACATATCGCCATTATTGGTGATGGTTCTATGACGGCTGGTATGGCTTTCGAAGCGATGAATCACGCAGGTGACATACCCAATAATATGCTAATTATTTTAAATGATAATTGCATGGCCATCGACCCTAACGTGGGTGCTTTAAAAGAATATTTGACTGATATTAGAACATCGCATACCTATAATAAGGTGAAGGATGACGTTTGGAATTTATTGGGTAAAATGTCGAAATTTGGCAAATCAGCTCAAGAAATTGTATCCAAAATCGAAAATGGGCTCAAAGCCACATTATTAAAACAAAGTAATTTATTTGAATCTTTAAATCTTAGGTATTTTGGACCTATTGATGGCCATGATATTGGATATTTAACAACGGTTTTGAATGATTTAAAAGATATTCCTGGGCCTAAAATATTGCACTGCATTACGACAAAAGGTAAGGGATATAGTTTAGCCGAAAAGGATCAAACCCTATGGCATGCCCCTGGAAAATTCGATAAAATAACGGGAGAGATTCACAAAAAGACTTATGACAATCCCCAACCGCCTAAATATCAAGAAGTTTTTGGACATACACTTCTAGAGTTAGCAGAGAAAAATTCCAAAATCATGGGGATTACTCCTGCAATGCCTTCCGGATCATCCCTCAATATTATGATGCGCGAAATGCCAGACAGGGCATTTGACGTGGGTATCGCTGAGCAGCATGCCGTTACATTTTCTGCAGGATTAGCTACACAAGGACTTACCGTTTTTTGTAATATTTATAGTTCTTTCATGCAAAGAGGTTACGATCAAGTCGTTCATGATGTCTGTTTACAAAAATTACCCGTAATTTTTTGTTTAGATCGCTCAGGCCTTGCGGGGGCTGATGGTCCTACCCATCATGGACTCTATGACTTTGCATTCATGAGGGCCCTTCCTAACATGATTGTGGCGGCACCTAGAAATGAACAGGAACTTCGAAACATGATGTATACCGCTTCTTTAGACTCATTTAAAGAGCTAAATCAAGCTATTACAATTCGTTATCCACGAGGCGAAGGTGTTATGCCCGCGTGGAGAACTACTTTTGAAAAAATTGAAATTGGCACGGGAAGCGAACTCATTAAAGGAGAAAATGTAGCCATATTAAGCATTGGGCATATAGGGAATGAAGCGGAAAAGGCGGTCGAATTAGCCCAACAAAAAGGTCTAAAACCCGCATTATATGATATGCGATTTGTCAAGCCCCTTGACGAACGATTATTGCATATCATTTTCAAAACATTCAAAACTGTTATAACAGTCGAGGATGCTGCTATTCAAGGAGGTTTTGGATCTGCCATTGCAGAATTTATGGTTGACCATCAATATCAATCCAAAATAATCCGCTTAGGAATTGCCGATGTAATTATAGAACATGGCGAACAAAAAGAACTATACGAACTTTGTGGAATCGACTCAAGCAGTATTTTAGCCAAAATTTTAGAAGAATATCCCACAAAAAGTAAAGTAATTAATACTCTCAAGTCAATTGATTAAATTCGAGTATGGTTATTTAAATCAAATAGTACTTTTCAAAGAAATAATCCCTACCTTTGCACCTTAAAATTTACGAGCCTTCATTTTATGCAAAGCATCCGCAACATTGCCATTATTGCCCACGTTGACCACGGTAAAACTACTTTAGTTGACAAAATCATTCACGCCTCAAAAATATTTAGAGAGAATCAAGAGTTTGGAGATTTAATTCTAGATAACAATGATTTGGAGCGCGAACGAGGCATAACAATTACGTCAAAAAACGTATCCGTACGTTACAATGGCGTTAAGATCAATATTATTGATACTCCTGGTCACGCCGACTTTGGAGGAGAAGTAGAGCGTGTTTTACGAATGGCTGATGGTGTTTTACTATTAGTTGATGCATTTGAAGGCCCAATGCCTCAAACTCGTTTCGTATTATCTAAAGCAATTGCTTTGGGTCTTAAGCCAATTGTGGTAGTCAATAAAGTTGACAAGGAAAATTGTCGTCCAGACGAAGTTCATGAGCAAGTTTTTGATTTAATGTTCAATTTAGATGCATCTGAGGACCAATTAGATTTTCCTTGTATCTATGGATCTTCGAAACAAGGTTGGATGAGTGAAGATTGGAAAGTTCCTACAGATAATATAATCGCATTATTAGATTCTATTATTAAAAATATTCCTGCATCAAAGGTTCAAGAAGGAACCCCACAAATGCAAATTACCTCATTAGATTATTCGTCTTTTGTGGGTCGTATTGCTATCGGACGCTTAGAAAGAGGAACCTTGACGGAGGGAATGCAAATTGCACTTTGCAAAGCAGATGGAAGTACTAAGAAAATGCGTATCAAGGAACTTCAAGTATTTGAAGGTTTAGGTAAAGTGAGAGTAGAAAAAGTTGAATGTGGTGAAATTTGCGCCATTACTGGTATTGAAGATTTTGAAATTGGCGACACGGTTGCTGATGCTGAAAATCCAGAAGCTTTGGAGCGTATAGCTATCGACGAACCTACCATGAATATGTTGTTTACGATCAACAACTCTCCATTTTTTGGAAAAGAAGGAAAATTGGTTACTTCTCGCCATATTCGTGAGCGTTTATTCAAGGAGACTGAAAAGAATTTGGCCTTAAAAGTAATGACCACAGAGAGTGAAGATAAATTCTTAGTTTTTGGTCGTGGAATTTTACATTTATCTGTGCTTATTGAAACCATGCGTCGGGAAGGATATGAGTTACAAGTAGGTCAGCCTCAAGTAATTTTCAAAGAAGGTGAAAATGGAGAGCGTTTAGAGCCTATTGAAAGTTTAGTAGTAGATGTACCTGCAGAAGTTGCTGGAAAGGTCATTGAACTTGCAACCCAAGGAAAAGGAGAATTGTTGATTATGGAACCTAAAGGTGATCTTCAACATTTAGAATTCAATATTCCATCTAGAGGCCTAATCGGTTTAAGATCAAAAGTGTTAACTGCAACTTTTGGTGAAGCCATCATGGCGCATCGTTTTACGGCTTATGAACCGTTCAAGGGGCCAATTCCAGGACGTATCAACGGATCATTGATATCCATGAATACGGGAGCGGCTATCCCTTACGCGATTGATAAATTACAAGACCGAGGTGTCTTTTTCATCGATCCAGGTGAAGAAGTTTATACAGGAATGGTTGTAGGAGAACATAATCGTCAAAATGACATTGAAGTTAACCTTCAAAATGCGAAGCAATTAACCAACATGCGTGCTTCTGGTACAGATTCAAACGCTAAAATTGCGCCTAAATTAAATTTTTCATTAGAAGAATGTATGGAGTTTATCCAAAAGGATGAATATTTAGAAATCACTCCTAAATCGCTTCGAATGCGTAAAATATGGCTAGACCCCAACGAGCGCAAACGCAATGAGAAAAAACCAAGCTAATACAAAAAGACTACCCCAACAGGTAGTCTTTTTTAATACATGATAGCTGCACGCTGATCCAAAAAATCTACTTTATTACCTACTAATTTAGGATAATAAGTCGACCATACCTGCTGAGTATAATTTGAAGGTTTATTTGCAATTAATAAGGTTGAATTATCCCAAGTAGCTAACCAGTTTGGTTTTTTCATGTAAACATTTCTTGACAGAATGATGGTAAATTTATCGTCTATAGGTTTGAAAGCTGCTTTATTTAATAGAATAAATTTTTTCTTTTTATAAACCCATGCATAATTGATACCCTGGTCGTAATAATGCCCTAACGTATCCTTTACTCCTAGATTAGCCCAAAGTGGACTTAGATGGCCCTGTATCCACAGGGGATCGTTGCTCAAATCAAATGGAGCAAAAAAATGCGATTTCACTCCTGAAATCGAAACAAAAATAGGATATCCCTTATATTGAGACAAGAAGGATTGTTGATGATCCCGTTCAGGTAATATATGGAATAAGCCTTCAGCACTAATGAATAGAATGACCAATAATATAAATAGCCGCTTACGGTAAATCAGCCAACACCATAAACAGGTGACAAACAAAAAATAAATAAAGACTTCGAACAAATGAATTTTAAGAAATGGAATGATGGGATGGAACAGGTAGACAAACTTAAACATGACAAAATGCAACACAGAAAAGCTAAAATCTAATAGGAAACCCAGGTTAAGTATTAAAAATTTAAGCTTTAAATAAACTAAAATAGGAGATAAACTAATAAATATAAATCCTATACCGAGTGAAATAGTGGACAATACGATTAAAACAGGATTAAGCAATAGAAACCAAAATGGGTTAGGAAATTGAAAAAAATAATAAATAATTAAAGGCCAAGTAAAAATTTGGGCAGCAAGAGCCACACAGGTTAGCTCCCACGTATTTGATACTATAAATTGAAGAGCCTTAGTTTTAAATGAAAATTTTATCAAAGACGCCCATTTTTGTTGGAAAATAATCAAACCCAACACAGCTAAATACGACAACTGAAACCCTGGCTCAAACAAAGCCATGGGCTTAAAAACCAAAAGCGCGAAACACGAAAATGCTAACGTATTAATTCCATTTTGATGATGCAAAAATGCTTTGGCAAAAAGCATCACGGAGAACATCCAAGCGGACCTCAGAACTGGGTCAGAAAAACCAGAAATTCCAGCATATACCCAAAGTAAAATCATCATTAAAATGAAAAAAAGGATTTTGCCATATCGACCTTTTCGTAACAAGAATCCTAAAATGAAACTTAATCCTGCATATAAAAGGCCAACGTGCAAGCCTGAAACGGATAATATGTGAATAGCCCCCAAAGATGAGTAGACCGCCATCGTTTCAAAATCAATACTAGATTTAACACCTAAGAGCATCGTTTTTGCCACGTCTAAGTTGATACCACGATGCATGGCAAGCGCTAAATGTTGGGCCAAATAAGATTGCCAAATGTGGAAATAGTAAAATATATTTTTATTTTCTCCAACGTCATTTAATACTATAAATGAATTTTTGGCAATAAAAGATGAGCCATACATTCCTTTGGACCGAAAGTATTCGGCCCAATTTCTCTCAAAAGGAAATGATGGCTGAGGAAAAGGATTTAATTTAGATTGAACAAGTAATCTACTTCCCTTCACAACCTTTCTATCTGTTTTTTCTAGGTATAATTTAAAATAGCCGGAACCCTTTTTCCATTTATTTTGGTCTAAAAATGCGATACAATGAACAAATAAAGCGATTGATTTAGGTTTGATTTCAGGAAAATCAGTGATCTCAAAAACAAAAGTATTTGTTTTGTATAAATCAAAATTCAAGATTTCATGAGCATTTAATCTCGTATTTAGAAACCCCGAAATGGGCAATAATAGACTAAGAGAAATACTTAGCCAATCGCGTATCTTAAAAAAGCACCCAATGAAAAAAGCAATAAACAGAATAATGAATAGATAAATAATTGAATTTAAACAGGATGGGAAATACGCATGGATGCATATTCCAATCATCCATAAGATGGCGATCCGAAGAAAAGGGAAACGAAGAAAAACAGAGTACAAAGCTTAGGCGGATTTGCCTAAAGGTAAAAATTTTTCTGATTGATCAAAGCCTCTACTTGATCAGGAACTAGATATTTAATAGACTTGCCATTTTGGATGCAAGATCTAATATAGGTAGCAGAAATATGTAAAATAGGCGCATCAATCTTGTTAACACTTTTATGTTGCCATAAATCAGATGTATTTATTTCACCACGTGGATATACGTAGAGCGTAAAATAATCAAGTATCTTATCAAAATTTTTCCAACTTTTAAACTGTTCAAGGTTATCCCCACCCAAAATCAATGAAAATTCTTTCGTCGGGTGGCGCTCAGTCAAGTGGATTAACGTATCTATTGTATAAGATGGCTTTGATAAGCTAAACTCAATATCGCAGGATTTAAAAGCAAAATTATCAGTAATCGCTCTTTCAACTAAATCCAGTCGGTCAAATTCATGCAATAGATTTTTGCTTTTTTTATGCGGATTTTGTGGGGAAACAACAAACCAAATTTGATCCAATGCGGTTTGATTTAATGCAGCCTGAGCAATAATTAAGTGCCCATGATGAATAGGATTAAAAGAGCCAAAAAACAATCCGACTTTCATGTTAGCTTGTGAATTGGGTGAACAATTTCTGTGCCTTTTGTATAGCCAAATCTAATGTATCATTGATCAGAATTACATCAAATTTGTCTTGAAATGACCATTCAAACTTCATTTTAAAAATACGTTTAGAAAGCGATTCTTCTGTTTCAGTACCTCTAGAACGCAGCCTTTCTTCTAAAATCTCTAATGACGGAACTTTAACAAAGATGGCTAAAGCCTTATCTCCATAATACTTTTTTAACGCGAGCCCGCCCTTAACGTCCACATCAAAAATTACATGCTTTCCGCTGGCCCAAATGCGCTCAATCTCTGATTTCAGTGTGCCGTAATAGGCTCCGGAATACACTTCTTCCCACTCGACAAAAGCACCTTCATTGATCTTTTCTCTAAAATCATCTGGCGTAAGAAAATAATAATCTTGACCATTTTCTTCTAGTCGGCCTCTTTTATCTCGTGTACATGCTGAAATAGAAAAACCGAGATTGGAATTATTTTTCAATAATTCCTTGACGATAGTTGTTTTGCCTGATCCCGAAGGGGCCGAAAAAATAATTAATTTACCTTCCAAAAATATTTTACTTTATATAAGCTAGCAAAATAAGGGAATAAGAATTGAAATTAGGATTAAAAGCAAAAAAAGTTTTGATCTAATCTTATGAATGATTTGATCCGGACAGGATAATTGACATTTAGATTTTAAGTTTTCTTTGAGCGATAATTCTAATTCATAGCCCTTCTGACAAGGCATACACAAATCTTTGTTGGCATAAAACGCTTCTTTTTCAGCTACACTTGCTTCGCCATCCAAAATCTTTTGAATCAATTGCATGCAATCCTGATGGTGCTCACAGTTCATTTTCATTTTATTTCACCTTAATTCAATTTTTTTAACACCTCAGTCGGAAAATTAGTTCCCAGAATTTAATGACACGTTGTCAGTTATACCCCTTGCTTTTAGCGTAATTAACTAATTTGGTTTTAAGCAAAGCCCTAGCACGATGCAAACGGGATCTTACTGTGCCAATGGGTATATCTAAAATTTTTGCCATCTCTTCGTAACTAAACTCCTCCAAATCACATAAAATAATAATCATTCGAAAATCAACTGGGAGAGATTGGAGTGCGGCAGTGATTTCGTCACCCAGCATGTCATTAACTGTTTCAGCTTGTAAATCAGCAAAATATGCGGGTTCTGCCGCTTCGTCTTCCCCTGAAATTGACTGTTCCACCCATTCAAATTCTACTTTAGATGGGCCTCTAGATTTTTTTCGATAGTCGTTAATGAAATTATTTTTCAAAATCCTGAATAACCAGGCTTTCGCGTAAGTACCAGGTTCAAAAGAATTTATAAAACGATATGCTTTTAAACAAGTATCCTGAACAAGGTCTTGAGCATCGTCTTCGTCGGCCGTCAACTTAAGAGCGAAATTATACATGGCATCCATGTGTGGCATAAATTCTTTTTCAAAAATACGCCCCGCATTACCTAAAGAATAAATTTTGTCTTTTACCTCAACTTCCATATTCATGAATTTATTCGTAAAATTTACGAAACAACCCTAATTGCAATTATGAAGCCAAAAATCAACGTGACAAAAAGACCTAGTTTTTTTGATTGAATAATTCAAGCATTCCGAAAACCAATGTGCCTAAAATAGCACTGGCGAAAGCTCTGAGTAGACTGTACATCAATAAAGTAGCATCGGCAGATTCCACTAGAAATAAGATCAGGTGGTGTGAGAAAAGCATAACAAAAATGTATGGGAAGAACCATAAAGCTTTCATTTCACTCAGTGAAACACTAGATCGCTCGTCATAGCCATTCACCGGTGTTAGCACTTTAAAGAATACTGGTCTTAAAAACGCAATAAATACGGTGGCTAAGGAATGAATCCCATACGTATTATAAAATATATCTACGACCCAGCCTATAATAAAACCGCCAATAATTAAATAAAATAATGGCGTATGAATAGGAGCTTTTAAAATGATCCAAAGATAAATAAAACAAAAGGCCACGTTAGCTAACGCCACATCTCGTAAAATAAAAACCTGTGTAACAAGGCTAAATAAAACAATAAAAATCCATTTAATTTGAAATGAATTACCCATATTATTCAGGCTTAGGTTTTAAAGTTTCCAACTTTAATTGTTGGTCCAACAGGTGATTTTTGATCACATACACATACTTTAACGTCGAGAAATTGGTTAACAACATCACTTTAATTTGATGAAATGTTTCATCTTTTTCGAGACCAACTTTTGCGACAATGCCAATTGGAATATTAGGAGGAAACACCACATTGTAATCTGAAGTAACAATGGTATCACCCTTCATTACCTTTTTATATTTGGAAACATCCATCATTTCCACCACTTCTGTTTGAATACCAGGCCATTTAATGTACCCTAATTCACCAGTAGATTTAATTTTTGCCGAAACATTATTTTCAATGTGCAATACCGAGACCACTAAAGATAAATTTGATGTACAAGACATTACCTTCCCAACCACGCCAGTGGACGAAATTACCGCCATACCCGGCTTGATTCCATCCATTAAACCTTTGTCTATGGTCAAATAATTCTGCGACATTTGAGTACTTTGATCGATCACCTTACTTGCCACCGGCGTATACCGATTTAACATGGCAGCGCTAACAAAATAAGGAACTTTGCTTTCTGGCTGCTTTATGGAATTTAATTTGAAAATCTCCTGCCTTAATCGAGTATTTTCTAAAGCGAGCTCCTGATTAACTTCCCCCAAATGATGATAGGTTTTTATTTCTCGACTTGTAGCTAATAAGGAAGCAGCCCAGCGATTTGTGGTGTTCAAATAAATGACATGTTGAAAATCATCGTATTTGAAAATAGACCAAACATTAATCAACTCCAATAGAACAAACAAAAGAATAATCCTTTGTCGAATAAGGAATTGAAACAATTGATTCATGCCAAAACTAAAATTTAAAGGAAGAAATTAAGTAATTAAAACCGCTCTATACTTGTCAAGATTTTTAAGAATTTCACCCGTACCGCGTACAACAGCCTTTAAAGGATCATCCGCCACATGCACTTTCAATTGGGTTTTCTTCTCAATTCTCTTATCCAAACCATGTAACATGGCACCCCCACCGGCTAAATGAATTCCATTATGAAAAATATCCCCCGATAATTCGGCAGGAGCTCTTTGTAAAGTTTCCATAATAGCTACTTCAATCTTCGTGATTGAACTATCCAATGCATATGCTATTTCAGAATAATTAATTAAAATCTCCTTTGGAATACCAGTCATTTGATCACGACCCCTAATCTCAAAATCAGGTGGTGCATTTTCTAATTCTGGCAATGCCGCACCCACCTGAATTTTAATCTGCTCAGCGGACCTTTCTCCAATGACTAATTTATGCTCCCGCAATAAATAATCTTTTATATCTCTCGTAAATTCATCTCCAGCCACACGAATTGAGTTTTCAACAACAATTCCACTCAATGAAATAATCGCAACCTCTGTGGTACCTCCACCTATATCAACCACAAGTGATCCATTGGGTTGTTCAATGTCAATTCCAATTCCAATCGCGGCAGCAATTGGCTCATGCACCATATAAACTTCACGCGCGCCCGCATGCTCAGCCGAATCCTTTACCGCTCTTTTTTCAACTTCTGTAATCCCAGAAGGAATACAAATAACCATCCGTAAAGCTGGAGAAAAAAACGAATTCCCCTTATCCATCATCTTGATCAATCCGCGCATCATTAATTCAGCAGCTGTAAAATCCGCAATGACACCATCCTTCAAAGGCCGAATCGTCTTAATATTGTCATTGGTTTTTTCATGCATCATCATCGCTTGTCGACCAACAGCCAACACTTTATTTGTGTTTCTGTCTAATGCAATAATAGATGGTTCATCTACCACCACCTGATCCTTATGAATGATTAAGGTATTTGCAGTACCTAAGTCAATCGCGATATCCTTCGTAAGAAAATTAAATAATCCCATGATTTAGTATAATTATTGGATTTAAGCTGGATTGTAAATCCACAAGTTTCAAATTTACGGATAAATTATGAGCTAATTATTTATTTTAAATTAAAAATATGGGTATCCTAAAAATAATTATAAAAATACCTGGCACTTCCTTTTTGAAATTTTACAGAATCAAAAAAGCATACTTATAGGTATATTACAATAAAATCGGGTAAAATATATTAGAAAAAAAGACTATTTTTTAAAAAATAATTTGGATTTATTCATTGATTTATTAGTTTTGTCCAAGTTAAATTAAGAAAATCGTAATAATTGACGATAAAACATACGAAAATGGAAGATTATAACAAGATTATTGAGTCCTTAGGAGTAAAATTTATCAAGGCTAGAAACATTAGAATATTACAACCTATCCGAATAAAAAATTATTATGATGTTGAAAACTCGCTCTTGATATTGTACAAAGGTGAAGTTTCATTTGGTGAGGAAGAAACCCAAGTTGAAGAGGGCGATATGCTTTTTATTCCGGGTGGCAAAATGATCAGCGTTACTTATGGTAATGCAGAAAAACCTAAAGCGGTAAATAATGAAGAGTTTATGACGCATCGTGAGCTTTACTTTGACCAAAATAATGATTCAAGCGCCATTGGTAGACTTGAAAATTCATTTGGAATGGTCGCTTTTGAAGCCAAGGTTTTTGATTCCGTTAATTTCTTTACATCCCTAGACATCCCTCCATTTTTAATTAAGAAAGATGAGAAGTTGGCTCAAACCATCAAAGAAATTCTCCTTGAGGATATGTCGGATGAAATTGGGAAAGGTCGGATAATCAAAATCAAAACGGAGGAAATTGTTATTGAAGTTATTCGCTATATCATTCAAAATAGATTGTTTGTTGAGCAACTGGCCACCAATAGCACCTATTTTAAAGATCCGAGGTTAATTGACATTTTCGCTTACATTAAGGATCATATCGGTGGAGATTTGTCAAATAAAGTATTAGCCAATGTGGCCAACGTATCTGAAGATTATGTAGGACAATATTTTAAAATGTTGACCGGAATTAATCCTCAGGACTACATTGAATATCAAAGAATGGAAGCTGCTGTGGGACTTTTACGTACTACTAAAAAATCCATTCGCGCCATAGGTTCTGAAGTAGGATATAAAGACACCGCTTATTTTTGTAGAAGATTTAAGATGATGTTTGGTATTCCTGCAGGTAAAATGAGACGTCGTGAATCATTGATGAATATTTAAATTCAATCATGTAAGCATAAAAAAAGGCCTGGAATTTCAGGCCTTTTTTGTTTATAAGAAGTACTTCAGTTTAACGAGTTCTCGTTCTGTCAAATACCTCCAGTGACCTCTAGGCAAATCTTTTTTAGTCAAGCCCGCAAAGGTTGTTCGATCTAATTTAGTCACCTCATAACCTAAATGTTCAAATATTCTTCGAACAATTCGGTTTTTCCCTGAGTGAATTTTAACGCCTATCACGTAACCATCAGGAGTAACTTTAGCTAAATCATCCACTTTGATTTCACCATCCTCTAGGGTTAATCCCGCCTTGATTTTTTCGAAATCATCATCGGTCAAAGGCTTATCTAACTCTGCTTGGTAAATTTTTTCAATCTCATGAGACGGGTGAGTCAATCGGTCAGCTAATTCGCCATCATTTGATAATAAGATTAAACCCGTCGTATTGCGGTCTAATCTTCCTACTGGATAAATACGCGCATCACCTGCATTTTTAACTAATTCCATAACCGTTTTGCGATCGTTCGGGTCTTCTGTGGTTGTTAAAAAATCTTTAGGTTTATTCAATAAAACATAGACTGGTTTTTCACGATTCAATTTCCGATTGCCATATTTTACAATATCCGTAGGAGCCACTTGATAGCCCATCTCAGTAATTACTTTGTTGTTTACTTTAATTTCACCCGCCTCGATCAATTTATCAGCATCACGACGAGAACAAATTCCGGCATTCGCGATATATCTATTTAAGCGAACCATGTCACTTTTACTTTCAACCTCTCTAATTCTCCTTTGAATTTTAGCAGGCGCTTTTTCTTTAAATCGATCTAATTTGTATTGTGGCGTATGTGCTGGACTCTCCTCATACCTATTTCTGCTCTTAAACGTATCTCTCTTTGAAAACTTACCCGTAGGTGCTTCCCGAAAATCCTTAGATGAATCATCCGATTTTTCTCTGTCAAATACTCTTTTTGGACGCTCGCTCTCTGACCTATCAGATTGAAAAGGCTTACGTTCGCGGTCTTCGGGAAATTCTCTTTTAGGACCATCAAACTCGCTGCTTGGTCTGCTATCTGAATTTAATTCACCTCCTTGAAAAGTTCTGTTAGGTCGATCTCCAGCATATGGTTTTCGCTCCGGGTTAAAAGGCTTACGCTCGCGGTTTCCAGAAAATTCTCTTTTGGGTCCGTCAAATTCCCGACGAGGGCGGCTTTCTGAATTTGAATCGCCTCCTTGATATGGTCTTGACTCTCTATTTCTTTCTCCAGAATTTGGTGTTCTGTCTGATGAGTATGGCTTATTATAAGGCTTGCGCGCGCGGTCGCCTGAAAATTCTCTTTTGGGTCCATCAAATTCCCTACGTGGTCGACTTTCTGAATTTGAATCGCCTCCTTGATATGGTCTGCTTGGTCGATCCCCTGAATAAGGTTTACGTTCCGTATTGTATGGCTTGCGCGCGCGGTCTCCTGAAAATTCTCTTTTGGGTCCATCAAATTCCCTACGTGGTCGGCTTTCTGAATTTGAATCTCCACCTTGATATGGTCTGCTTGGTCGATCCCCAGCATAAGGCTTACGTTCCGTATTATATGGCTTGCGCTCACGGTCGCCCGAAAATTCTCTTTTGGGTCCGTCAAAAGCTCTAGGCTCCGATGAACGAAACTCAGATCTTCCGCCCCGATCGCTCGTTGGCTTAATTCCGGTACTCCGATCTGTAAAATTTTTGGTTGGTTTTCTGTCTGATGAGCCCCCGTTACTTGGACCTGAAAACTTGCGTGTGGATTCTGAACGACGAATGTCGTCCTTTTCGATTCTTTTTCTCATAAAATGTGCAACATCACTGCTGGATTGTATAAAGCCTTGAGCCTTATTATTTTCTAAATTTCTGCAAAGTTACATGAAATTAATGAGCATAGCTTATTACATTTGAAAGTTCTTTTAAAATAGATGGTATTTTACAATCCGCATATGTTCAAAAAATATTCGATTTTGTTCTTATTGGGCGTTTTTTTTACTTCATGCCACACGGATAAATTAAGCAATAAAAAAGCGTTAAAGCATTTTGATAAAGGGGAATATGACCTAACGATTAAGGAATTACTCCCATTGGCTCAAAAAGGTTTCCAATTGGATCAAACCAATTATCTCTTAGGGGAATCTTATCGACTATCCAATCGGATCACACAATCTTTGCCTTATTACCAACAAGCACAAGCTAAAGGTTATGTGGACAAAATGCTTCCATATTACATGGCTATTTCTGCTAAATCCATCGGTAATTATGAATTAACAAAAAGCTATTTAAATGAATTTGTCAAGTCAAAACCTAGCCGTTTATATCAAATTAAGTCGGAAATTGAATTAGAAAACCTAAGTCAAATCCCTGATTTGTTAAAAAAACAAAGTCCAGTAACGTTGCAAGCACTCACAGGCAATACGCCAAAAACAGAATTTGACGCCAAAAAAATAGGGGACGAATTAATTTTCACTAGTTCCTCTAAACCTGAGATTTACAAAAACAATGGCCTGCCTTTTTTAGGAATTGTTAAAGCACCTTTAAAAAATCCTGGAGAAATAGGGAATCAATCCATATTTAGCTCGGCCCTATTTAAAGAGAATGCGAACGATGGAACTCCCGCATTTACTAAAGACGGCACTACTGTTGTTTTTGCCAGAGGAAATACGGGAAAAAGTAAAGATCCATCTCCAGATGTGGACTTATATATTTCCAAAAAGACGGCTAATACGTGGTCCGAGCCCGAGCGACTTAGCATTTCAGATTCACTTGCCTGGGATGGAAGTCCCAGTTTTTCTGCTGATGAGAGAACCTTGTATTTTAGTTCTAATCGTAGAGGAGGAAAGGGAGGCGTTGATTTATACCGAGTACCCATCGATAATTCGGGGCGGTTTGGCCGACCGATCAATTTAGGCTCCACGATTAACACTCCTGGAGATGAATTATTTCCCTATGTGAGTGCCAATGGGAAATTATACTTCTCGTCAGATGGACACCCAAGTATTGGAGGTTTGGATTTATTTGTCGCTAGCCGAAATGAAAATGAAATTATTGTGGAGCATTTAGGTGTACCCATCAATTCCATCGGCGATGACTTTGCGATCTCATTTGCTGATTCTACCCAAGGATACATTAGTTCAAATCGGCCTGGTGGCAAAGGTGATGACGACATCTATTTTTTCAAGTCTACTGGCACTGAAGATCGCTGGTGGACGACTGCACCACCGCCGGTCATTGATACGTTAAATAAGAAAATTGTCAATTATTTTGTTCAAGTTAAAGTCGTAGATCCAACCGGAAATCCGATTGACTCCGTTAAAATTAATGTGCGCAAAAATGGCCAAACTCTATCCAATGAAAAAACCAATAAAAAGGGATTGATTGAATTGATCGATATGGCTGAAAACGACGAGCTTGTCTTTAAGTGTGATAAAGAGGATTTTATTACCGTTCGATCTAGCTTCTCTATGGAAGGGAAAACTATCCCTGAATCTTTATTGAAAAAAGAAATGACGGATACAACTTTCCAAGTAATCATCACGATGGACCGACCGGAGATCGGAAAAGAGATTTCCAAATTGTATGAAATCAATTCCATTTACTATGATTTGGACAAAGCGGATATCCGGCCAGATGCGGCAGAAGAGCTAGATAAGATTGTCCAATTCCTATCAGACAATCCACAAATGAATTTAGAGCTAGGTGCCCATACGGATGCTAGGGCAAGTACTCCCTACAACTTAAAATTATCGCAAAGAAGGGCTGAATCAGCGGTCAAATATATTATTCGTCGGGGCATCGCCACGGATCGGATAAAACCCAAAGGGTACGGTGAAAGCCAATTGATCAATGAATGTTCGGATGGGGTAGAATGTCCAGAAGAAATGCATCAACAAAATAGACGGACAGAATTTAAAATTATTAAAATAAGCACTGAACAAAATGGCTAGCTACGTATTAAAAGGCGCTCAAATTGTCAATGAAGGCAAAATCATTCAGGAAGATATTCGGATCAAACAGGGCCGAATAGATAAAATTGCCCCGTCCATTTCCGCCAATGCTGATGACCAAGTCTTGGACCTGACTGGAAAACATATATTTCCAGGAATGATCGATGACCAAGTGCATTTTAGAGAGCCTGGATTAACGCATAAAGCCAGAATTGCTTCGGAAGCGCGCGCAGCGGTTGCCGGGGGAGTTACTAGCTTCATGGAAATGCCCAATACTGTCCCCAATGCGCTTAATCAAACATTATTAGCCGATAAGTACAACATAGGGCATGCGAGTTCTTTGGCCAATTATTCCTTTTTTATGGGGGCGTCCAATGATAATTTAGAAGAAGTACTTAAAACATCCAAAAGAGATGTGTGCGGGCTTAAAATATTCATGGGCTCAAGTACTGGAAATATGT
The DNA here is from genome assembly GCA_903933935.1 of uncultured Cytophagaceae bacterium. Lineage (GTDB taxonomy): Bacteria > Bacteroidota > Bacteroidia > Cytophagales > Spirosomataceae > Aquirufa. The sequence continues at coordinate 2,304 of CAIZMB010000106.1, read as the reverse complement.
TGGTCGACAATATTCAAACCCTCGAAAAATTATTTTCCAGCAGTGAGATGCTCATCGCAACCCATTGTGAAGACGAAGCCACGGTTCGAGCGCGTTTAGCTTTGTTTAAAGAAAAATATCCGGCAGATGACGCTCCAGCTTATTTACATCCGCTCATTAGGAACGAAGAAGCTTGTTATTTGTCCTCCTCCATGGCCATCGACTTAGCCAAAAAATCCAACGCGCGCTTACATATTTTACATATTAGTACAGAAGAAGAGCTTGCTTTATTTGACCATACTAAACCAGTTAAAGATAAAAGAATTACAGCTGAAGTTTGCGTACACCATCTTTGGTTTGATGCTTCTGATTATGAAACAAAGGGTAATTTAATTAAGTGCAACCCGGCTATTAAAGATGCTAGACACAAAAATGCTTTGCGCAAAGCATTGAATACGGGTGAGTTGGATATTATTGCTACCGATCATGCGCCACATACTTGGGAGGAAAAACAGCAAGGGTATTGGTCCGCACCTTCGGGTTTACCATTAGTACAACATCCCCTTTTGATCCTTTTCGAATTAGCCCAAGAAGGGGTTTTGACCTTAGAAAAGATCGCTGAAAAAACAGCTCATGCGGTGGCCGACTGTTTTCAAATAGAGGAAAGAGGATATATCAGGGAAGGTTATTGGGCTGATTTGGCTATTGTAGATTTGAAAAATCCTACCCTAGTCGAGAAATCTAATTTACATTTTCAATGCGGATGGTCTCCTTTAGAAGGCAAAACATTTTCGGCAAGCATCGATTCCACATTTGTGTCAGGACATTTAGCCTATTCAAATGGAAATTTTGATATGGGTCAATTAGGCAAAAGACTTCTATTTAATCGAGATTAAAGAACGTCATCAAAATAGACGCGCAAGTAAAATCCTAAAGATTGGTTGTACAAGGACCCGCTGCCAGAAGCAATATTTAAAATACCCGTCTGATACGTTACCCCTAAGGAAACAAAATTTTGAGAAACAATTCCAAGGCCTACTTTGAAACCCATATCAACTCTTCTCAAATCGCGTGAAAAACTTTCTCCTGAGGTTGTGGTTGTCACAAATGTAGTGGGCTTCAATGGATTTGGTCCTCTACTTACATACGTTGAGTTATCCCATAATCCTACACCAAAATAAGGACCAGCCCACACCGTTAGGCCTCCCCCATATTCTGATAAACTTCCAAGCTTTATCTCCAAATTGGGACTAAAGTCCAAGTAATTTAAGGAAATAGTACGGTCAACATAAACAGAATCAGAGAAATTTGTTTTGGCGTGGTACCCTCTTTGAGATAATGCAAGTTGGGGACTAAAGCTAGCCCGAGCGGTTATTGGATATTGTAAACCTATGCCTAACTCAACGGCAGGTTTGAAAAAATAAGATTCTCCCGAAGTGCCATCCCCACTAAATCGAACTGATTTGGCCTCCAAATGAAAGATCTTTTTTGGTTTATATTTTTGCCCCATCACACACATGGGAACCAATAAAATAAATAAGAAAATTGACTTGAAATACGAAGACATCATCGGGTTATTGCGAAATATTCCTCAATTTTAACCCATATTTATGTAAACACCAACAAAAGTTTATTAATTGGCTCGAATTTATGAAGAAAACTACCGGGATTCTACTCCCCTATTTTTCACTTTCAGGGATTGAAGCAGGATTAGATGAGGCAGGAAGAGGCTGTTTAGCTGGCCCAGTAGTAGCCAGTGCAGTTATTTTGCCCAAAGACTTTACGCATGCAGCGTTAACCGATTCGAAACAATTAACATCCAAGCAGAGAACGAATTTAATTGACATCGTGAAGCATTATGCCATTGAATATGCGATTGCGGAAGTAGACCATGAAACGATTGATCAAATTAATATTTATAAAGCCAGCGTGTTAGCGATGCATCATTCAGTGGACCAATTAAAAATCAGGCCCGATCATTTATTGGTCGATGGGAATCGATTTATCAACTATCCTCTGATTTCACATACTTGCATCGTCAAAGGGGATTCGAAATATTTTTCGATCGCGGCCGCCTCTATTTTAGCTAAAACATACCGCGATGAATGGATGAAAAATGCGGCTGAAAAATATCCAGGATATGGCTGGGAAAGGAATGCAGGCTATCCAACTTTAGAACATAGAAAAGCTGTGTTAAATTTAGGGCCATCTGACATCCACAGAAAAACCTTTCGTGTAGAATTAAAAGAAAAATGCTAAATTTATTTTTTTTAAACCGGCCTTGAAAATACTGCATACTTGTAAATATTTCTTTCCCTTCCTCGT
>CAIZMB010000105.1 GCA_903933935.1 uncultured Cytophagaceae bacterium | reverse complement strand
GCCTAAATGATTTTAAAGTTGAAGAATTTAACTTTATAGGAATGTCAATTCAATATATACATTACAGAATGTTAAAAAAATCTCAAAAAAATGGGAGTTTTGAAAATCGAATTTTTCAAATAAAAAATCAATTTCTATTGAGATTAATGCAGTTGATTAGTTTTATAATAAATTTATGCATAGCGTCCCCTTTATTAATTAATAAAAGGGCATGGAAGGGTAATTCACAGTGGGTATATTTTACTAAGATAAAAGAAATATAAATAGCTTATTTTTCTAAGTCCGTTTTAATGAAACTTAGAGTCTTGAACAAAAAACCCCTCCTAAATTATTAGAAAGGGTTTTTACAATTTAAATGGTGGTAGATCCCGGACTCGAACCGGGGACACACGGATTTTCAGTCCGATGCTCTACCAACTGAGCTAATCCACCATTCACCCTGATCACCCTGAGGTGTGCGATGGGACTGCAAAAATACGGATATTTTTATTTAATCCCAATTTGTACTTGAAAATTGTAGGATTAATTGCAAATAGCTGAACAAAAGGGGGCAAAATGGGGACATCATTGACCTACCTGAAAAATACAGCCTGTGATTTTAAAAAAAATAATGCATTGAAAATCACCTTTAAATAAACAATTCTTGATTTTCGAGAAAAAACCTTGTTTCTTTGAGGTATATGCACGCCCGCAAACCATGATCCGATTTATTTTACTTAGTTCTTTATTCATTATATCAACCTGGCTATCCGCCGGAGCTTCAAATGCATATACCTATCCAGTAGATACCAGTATTCATGTCACTGCCGAAATTCAGGCCTTGGCTTCCGATGTGGGGACCACGCCATTTTGGATCAGAAGCCTGCGCTATGGAGCCATTCCCGTTCAAAACCCTGGGGCTATCTTCACGGCCAATAGCCACAAAAACTATACCTTAAAGAAGAAATATGATTGGAAATATGGGGTCGAAATAACAGGTTGGGCTGGGAAACAATCAGACATCATGTTAACAGAAGCCTACCTGAGTGGAATAAGAGGAAAATGGGAAATATGGGCAGGCCGACGTAAAGAAGTCTATGGATTAGGTGACACAACACTTTCTGGAGGCTTTTATTCGTGGTCAGGAAATGCCAGACCCATGCCTAAAATTCAAATAGGTACGCGCGATTACCTTAATTTCTTGGGCCAATGGCTAGGCGTCAATATGAACTGGTCGCATGGCGTGTTTGACAGTAAAGGATTGTTAAATGGGGCTATGTTGCATCAAAAGTCATTGTATGGAAGGCTAGGCAAACCAACTTCCTTCATCAATATTTTTGGAGGTTTAAATCACCAAGTATCTTGGGGAGGAGAACAAAAAATCAAAACAGGAAGCCCATATGACTATTATCCATCAGGACTAAATACCTATTTTTATGTAGTCACACTCTTAAAAGATCGGGCAGTTGTCGCCATCGATAGTCTTTCTACAGAGGATGATACCAATAATCAGTATGGAAATCACCTTGGCTCCATTGACTTAGCTATTAAACTTGAAGCCTTTAATGCTGAGCTATTATTCTATAAACAAACTGCATACGAAACGGGCCGAGTGTTCTCACTTACAACAGCAGACGATGGAATCATAGGCATTAGCTTTAAAAGAAAGAAAAAAGGAATTGTGGAAGGAATTGTGTATGAACATTTATATACCCAAAACCAGGGTTTGTACATTTCCGCCATTGGTAAATTCTTTAATGCCAAAGATCCTCATTATCCAGAACAAGAAAATTATTTTAATAACGGGGGTAGAGGGGGATGGGATTACCAAAAGAAGGGTATAGGAACGCCGTTGATTGTGATTGATTCGGAAAGCCAACAAGGTGGAAATCCATATAATTTTGCCTTAAATGCAGTTCGATCCTATTATGTAGGCATTATGGGAACATTCCCATCAGATATCCATTATGTCATGCGAGTTTCTCAGTCCTACCATGGCTACATAGCAGGTTCTTTAAAAGAACCATACAAACGTTTTGTTCCTGAAATACCACAGTTTTCAAGTTCATTAAGCCTACAAAAAAATATCTTGGGGAAAATAAGTCTGCAAGCCCAGATAGGCTATGACCATGGCCAACGAGTGACCGACACCATGGGGATGAGCATCGGTGTCAAATATTGGCTATTTTAAGAAATTACGCCTCCACAATTGGAACACCATCAAATTCCACAATTCCTTCCGGTTATTTTTTCGGCCTTTAAAGTGGTTTTGCTTCAGCTTTTCCACGTAATTATAATCAAACAATCCTTGGGATTCAATGGCCTCTTTGCTCAATAAATCATGGCAGAGATCTTTCAATTCATTTTTCAACCATAAGGAGACGGGAATACCAAAGCCCTTTTTAGGACGGTCAATGATGTCTTCCGGTAATTTTCCTCGCATGGTTTCCTTCAGTAAATGTTTTCCCTTATAGCCCTTCAATTTATACTCAAAAGGCAAACGATTTAGAAAATTCACCACATGCACATCCATAAAGGGGGTCCGAACTTCTAAGGAATTCATCATAGACGCTCTGTCAACTTTCACTAAAATATCGTCCTGCAAATAGGTCTTTAAATACATGTAAATCAATTCCTGCTCCGAACCACGTTTAGCATACTCATCGACCACTAGCAAGGTATTTTGATGCGGGATTTTAAAAGCCAAGTCTTTGTTCCAAAGGTTTTTTTTCTCTGAAATACTGAAGCTCCCTAACCATTGGCTATGCCTAAATAGCTTTGAGCTCTCAAAGCCTTTTAAAAATTGCCTTAATTTAAAGTCCAATGAAATGTTTTGATCACTCGCTGGTAAAAAATTGACCATTTTTTGCAAACCTTGAACCATTTGAGCGGGCATCCAAGCCAACAATGGAGCTAATTTTTCTGAAATAAAGGTAGGATATCCTGCGAGTAATTCATCGCTACCATCCCCACCCAAAGCAACCGTCACTTTTGAACGCGTAAACTGGGAAAGTAAATACGTAGGCAAGATGGATGGGTCTGCAAAGGGCTCATCTAGTGATGAGAAAACAGTTGGGATTAAGTCAATGGACTCTTGGGCTGTTAGAATTCGTTCATGATGTTCTGTCCCTAATTGTTTAGCTACCTGCTGCGCATAAGCCCGCTCATCATAACTCTTTTCATTAAAGCCAATGGAAAATGTTTGAATGGGTTTTGTGGCTTGCTTTTGGGCATAATAGGCCACGGCACTGCTGTCTAATCCTCCGCTCAAAAAGATACCTACCGGTACATCCGCAACTAACCGTAGGGCAGTAGCTTCGGCCAATAGGCGATCTAATTCTTCTTTGGCTTCATCAAATGAAATCTCTAAAGGAATAAAATTAGGTTCCCAAAAAGAAGCTCTTTTAATATTCCCTTTATAATCTATCTGTAAATAATGCCCCCCCTCTAATTTCTCCACACCCTCGAAAATACTGATGGGAGTAGGTACATAATCTAAGGTTAAATAATGATTTAAAGCATTTAGATTTAATTCCGATTGGAATTCAGGATGTTGTAAAATAGCTTTCAGTTCGGAAGCGAATAAAAGTGTGCCAGATGCCTGAGCGATATACAAAGGCTTTTTGCCCATGCGGTCTCTAGCCAATAACAATTCATTCCGCTCATAATCAAAAATGGCAAAGGCAAACATGCCATTCAATTTGGAAAGGCATGTGAGTCCATCTGCTTGATAGGCTTTTAAAAGAACTTCTGTGTCTCCTTGGGTTTGAAAAGGCCCATAACCCCGCTCGACTAAATCCTGCCGAATGGATTTGAAATTATAGATCTCCCCATTAAAGATGATGACAAAGCGCTTATCCTCCGAGAAAAAGGGTTGATGTGCCCCAGCGGAAAGGTCCAATATACTTAAGCGTGCATGGCCTAAACCGAGCGCAATTTTAGGATCAAAAAATGTGCCTGTAAAATCCGGTCCTCGATGGTGCAATGCCTCCGTCATGGCTCGCATCACGGATTCATTTCCCTTCCCCCAAAAACCTGCTATGCCACACATACTAGAAATTCACTCGGTCTCGAATGGAAAATGGTGCTGAATTTTGACTCTCAAAATAAGTCCGCATCATGATTTCGGAAATAATCCCTAATAAAACCATTAAGACTCCCACCGTAAAGAACATGGCACTTAGAATCGGCAATGGGGTTTCTACAAAATCTTTTTCGCCCGTCAACTTAAAATATCCAGCCACCCCAAAAGTGAAGAAACTCATCAAGAATGATAGAATTCCCACACCCCCAAAAAAGTGAATAGGCCTAGTCATGAATTTTTCTAAAAAACGAATGAGAATTAAATCCAATATGACTTTATAAATACGGAACAGACCGTAGTTGGACTGCCCAAACATCCTAGGCCGATAACTTACCGGTAATTCCGTCACTGTTCCTCCTTGCCATTTGCAAAAAACGGGGATAAATCGATGCATTTGGCCATACAGTTTAACGTCTTGAACGATGTCGCGCCGATACGCCTTTAAGGTGCAACCGTAATCATGCAAAGGCACTCCCCCTATTTTAGAGATGAGTTGGTTCGCTAACAAAGAAGGCAATTTCCGGGTTAAAAATTGGCCTTCCCATCTCCCCTTGCGCCAACCAGACACCACGTCATATCCTTCATTTAATTTGTCCACCAACAATCGAATGTCTTTTGGATCATTCTCTAAATCGCTGTCGATGAGCACAATAATCTCCCCAGAAGCCGCTTGGATTCCAGCGCTTAGCGCGGCTGTTTGACCATAATTACGTCTAAAATTGAGCAATTTGATGCGTGCATTTTTGGCCGCCATCTTTTGCAATTCAGGCCAAGATGCGTCTTTGGATCCATCGTTGACCGCTATGATTTCATAATCATAGTCTTTGACCGCGCGCTCTAATTCCTCAAATAAAAGAGGAATCGAAGGGGCTTCATTGTAAATAGGCAATACGACGGTTAATTCCATTTTCTTTGTAAGTAAGTAAGCAAACGATGTAAAACCGTCAAACTCATGAGGATCCAAATGGGATATAAAACACAAAAATACCTTTCTTCTGCTTGTTTAAAAATAAAGAGGTATAAAAATAATACATAGGCATTTAACCAAGCACACCAAGTGAGTAGATTTGGGTTCTTCCAACGTAGCCCAAAATAGAGGGTCAACAATAACGCGAAAGATGAAAAAAACCACATCATGCCATTGATCAAGTATATAAAGGCTTGCAAACTGGCATATAAAAATGGATTTAAGCGTGCATAAATGGCAGGGTTTCTAAATACATTATCGAAAAAATAGTTGGTAAAAAATGTATTTTTAATTCGATTTAAATTAGCCTCCACATAAAAAAGAAATGGTTTTTCCTTTTGAATGCTTGCTACAAATTGGGGGCTGCGGGAACGGATATAGACCAACTCATCCTTGCATTCGATCGGAATGTTTTGAGGATTTTTTATCGTCACGGTAGTCAAATAAACAGAGGTCAAAGCCCGTTTAAGATTGCGCAAGGAATCCAGATTCATTTGGCTTGTGAAAAAATCAGGGTTAGGCTGAATCAATTGGGCTTCCTTGAAATTTGGATAGGGTGTTCCTTGAATAAAAACAGGCTCAGCAAATCCGCCTGAAAAGTACCAAGCCGCTTCAGAATCCATGCGCCAGAACTGGTGAGATCCCCCATAGGCACGGATGATTTCTTGTACCGACTGGAACCCATAAATTCCCCCATATAACCCTTCAGGATAAAATGTCTGATAAGTCAGTGGTACAAAGGCATGAAATTTAATGGCATTTCGAAGGACCCAAGAACCTTCAATTAAAACAAGGGGTAATAAGAGTAAAAGAAAAAAACGTTTAGCGAGCTTTTTCTGCCAAAGATAAAAACCTAAAGGGATGAAAAGCAGGCAAAAAATGGATTTTAGAAATATAAGCCAACAAACCGCCAAGCCCATCAAAATAGGGTGTCGGCCTGGTCGAAAACATAAATAGCTAATGAAAATTAAAAGACTCGTGGCGAGGGATTCCGTGCTTAAGTAGGAGTCAAAAAGTAGGTAGTAATTGACCTCCAGCAATAGAAAACTTAATGCATATAAGATTCGAGAGCCGGTGAGTTCAAAAACCATTTGGGCTAATACCCCATAGGCCACCCCGGTAATTAGAAACTGTAATAAGATGATGAGAAAGAAACTGATTTCGTTTGAATGGCTGATCAGATAAAAACCATAAAACAGAAATCCGTAGCCCGGCATGCGATAATCGGGGCCGTATGAACCCTGCTCCAACAAGTGGATGATGGGCTCAAAATAGGACATCGTGTCGCCATGAAAGTGGATGAAATAATCCGGACGATGAAAAAGCAACACCATCACTAGATAAATGGCTAGCATTTTTACCAAGTTTAGGCCGATGCCCCAAGAAATAGAGGTTTTTAATTGAGGCATGGATTAGCCATTCAATTTTAGCCAAGCCACAAAACGAGTTAAGCCTTCCTTTAGACTAGTATTGGGAGCATACTGTAATAATCTTTCCGCCTTTTGAATATCGGCGAATGTGCGATCCACATCTCCTTCCTGCATCTCCATCCATTGGATATTGGCAGGGGTTCCTATAATTTCTTCTAAGGTATGAACCAGATCAATTAATTGAATTGGATTTTTGCTCCCTAAATTGATTGTCTCATAAACTTGTTGATGCGACATGACATACTCCATGGAGGAAATAATTCCTTGGACGATATCGCCCACATAAGTATAATCGCGGGAAGTTGAGCCGTTGCCAAATAAGGTGATGGGATGACCATTTATCATCGCCTTAGCAAATTTATGAATCGCTAAATCAGGCCTTTGTCTTTCACCATATACGGTAAAAAAACGCAGGTTAATCACGTCCATATGGGCCAAATGGTGAAAGGTATGTGTCAGCAACTCTCCTGCCTTTTTAGTGAAAGCATAGGGAGAAATTGGATGATCCACAGGATCCGATTCGGAAAAAGGAACCTTGACATTATTGCCATAAACGGAAGAGGAAGAGGCAAAGACTAATTTACGCATGCCATTAGCCTTCATCCATTGAAGCAAAGCCATCGTTTGGCTAAGATTTGCATCAATGTACTGCTCTGGCTGAGCGATGGAAGGCCTCACTCCAGCTTTTGCTGCGAGATGAATGACTAAATCAAATGTAGTATCTGGAAAAAGAGAGGTGACATCCCCCACATTCCCTTCGATAAATGTGAATGATGGGTTTAAAAGACAAGCACTGATGTTTTGTTCTTTAATACTCCTTGAATAGAAATCATCGAAATTATCAATCCCAAAGACTTGATGCCCCTGATGTAATAGATATTCAGCGACATGGCTCCCAATAAATCCAGCGGCTCCGGTGAGTAAAATTTTATGCATTAATAATACTTTGAGTGAATATTAATTAAAGATGAATTGGATAAACTCAATTCGTAAAATTAGTTAATGTATGCATCATTCCAACTCGCGCGTTAATGGGAAGAGGCTTACCTAAAGCACTTAAAAGTTTTTCATTAGATACAATATATCCTGAAGTCAATTTATTTAATCTTTCCGAGTTCAAAGGTAGTTTCAATCTATCTCCGAGCGACGCCAAAAATCGAACCCAAACTTGATTGAATGTCCAAATTTTAACGTCTCTATCTAAAGCTTGCCCCATCAATTTAATTATTTGGTTTGTAGATAAAGTATCATTATCTGCCAGATTATATATTCCAGAAGGAATATCCGTACTAGACAATAATTCATTGACTACAAATGAAACATTTTCAATACTACAGAATGATCTTTGATTATCAAATGCCCCTAGAGGCCAGGGATACCCGTTCTTTACCCAATTGAATAGTAAATTTAAATTTCCTTTATTTCCAGGACCATGAATCATACAAGGTCGTAAAATATAAACTCGTTTACTTTTAGGAATTTTCTTACTTAATATATATTCCTCTGCCATTAATTTACTTTTGCCATAATGGGTTTGGGGACTTGGAATATTAGACTCTAACAATATTCCTAAAACCTCATCAGCAGAAGCCTTGACGGAGCTAAAATAAATAAAAGTTGACGCGGAGGAATTTAAAAAAGCATCAAACAATTTTTTAGTTAGCTCTGTATTTACTACATAATATTCCTCTGGATCTGAGATGTCTTTAAGATCGTGTGCTTTACCGGCTAAATGAATAATTCCATCATTAGCTATTAATTGATTGCTGAAATCTTTTGTCCTATCCCAAGCAAACAATTGAATATTATCACAATTTTCAAAAGAATTGAATAGATTTCTTCCAACAAATCCGCTAGCTCCCGTTATAAGACAATTCATTTATAAAAATTGGGAAAAAAAGCCCTCCACTTAAAAATGTATTTAGAATATACTTTGAAAAAGTTTGTATTTATATTTTGCAATCGACAAGCGACTAGTATTTCATTATTCAAAAGCCATTTATTTTTAAGGGATGAACTTATCCCGCCATCT
>CAIZMB010000104.1 GCA_903933935.1 uncultured Cytophagaceae bacterium | reverse complement strand
TGTGGTTCCAAATTGCTTAAGTAATTTCTGGGCGGTCAATTTTCCTATCCCCTCCATTTCTTCTAGTTGGCTTACAATGAAATTTTTGCTTCGTTTATTCCGATGTGCGGTTATTCCAAAACGGTGGGCTTCATCGCGTAATTGTTGGATTAACTTCAATGACTCTGATTTTTTATCAATATACAGTGGCAAAGTATCCTCAGGAAAATATATTTCTTCTAAGCGCTTTGCGATACCGATGATGGGTATTTTGCCGTATAAACCGATGGCTTTGAGTGCATCGCAAGCGGAAGATAGTTGGCCTTTTCCGCCGTCGACAATAATAAGATTGGGCAATTCGGATTCCTCTTCCAACAATCTTTTGTAGCGCCGAGTGACTACTTCAAACATGGTAGCAAAGTCATTGGGCCCCTCAACGGTCTTGGGAGTAAATAATCGGTATTCCTTTTTTGCTGGAAGACCATTTAAAAAACAAACCATGGCGGATACTGGATTGGTGCCTTGTAGATTTGAGTTATCAAAACATTCGATATGTTTGGGCAATTGGGTCAGGCGTAAATCATTTTTTAACGTGAGGAGAACTCTCATTTTTCGATCCCCTCCACTTTCTTCCGCCGCTTTCCTATCTGCTTTTTCTTTTTTAAAGTAGAGCACATTTTTTAGAGACATGTCGAGTAGCTTTTTCTTATCACTCATTACTGGGATGGTATTTTTGACCCCTTTAAAATCGAGCGCCATGGGAATGTTGGTAATAATTTCTTTTGCCTCACTTTGAAATTGTTCTCTTTTTTCCCAAATGAGCATGGTTAATAAATCACTTTCATCTTCATTCAGTTTTTTCTTGGTCTCCCAAGTTTGAGCTTGAGTAATGGTCCCATTAATTACCTTCATGAAATTGATGTAAGCGACTTGTTCATCGGATACGATGGAGAAAACATCGACATCATGAATGGCAGGATTTACGACCGTGGACTTAGCTTGGTAGTTTTCTAATAATTGCCATTTTTCTTTATATTCTTGTGCTTCTTCGAAGGCCAATCTGCTCGACGCATTTTGCATTTTTTCGTGGAAGTAGTTTTTGGGCTTTTGAAAATGTCCTTTTAGGATGTTTTGAATCGAATCGATGTATTCTAAATAAATAGCTTCTGATTGTAGTCCTTCACATGGCCCTTTGCAGTTGCCAATATGATACTCTAGACACACCTTGAATTTCCCCTGTTCTATGTTGGCCGGTTTTAATGCCAACGAGCAAGTCCGCAAGGGAAAGAGCTGATGCAATAATTCCATCAACGCATTCATGGATTTTGGGTTTGCAAATGGTCCAAAATAAGTTCCTACTTGGTGATCGATGCGTCTGGTCGAAATGAGTTTAGGGAAATGCTCTTTGGTAATGCATAAAAATGGATATGTTTTATCGTCCCTTAAAAGGATGTTGTATTTAGGCTGAAACTGTTTGATTAGGGTATTTTCCAACAAAAGCGCATCGAATTCTGAATGTACGATGGTGAATTCTACTCGCTTAATTTGTTGAACGAGCCGTTTTGTTTTGGTGTCTTGATTTTTTTGATTGGTAAAATAGCTACTAATCCGGTTCTTTAAATTTTTTGCTTTCCCAATATAAATAATGGTATCTGCTTCATCAAAATACCGATAAACCCCAGGGTCTTCTGGAAGTGTAGGAATTAAAAGTTTCGAATTGAAATCAGTCATCGATTCAAAAATAGGCATTTATTTTTAAATTATTTTATTGGATTATTTCTATAAAAAGACATTGAAATAAAAATGCCACTATTTGTCATTTTTGTACTTATGGATGATTTGCTAGAGATGCAAATTTGAAGATTGTAAATGGAATTATATAAGAATAGTTGTGATTAATGTATCTAATCGATACAATAAATATTAAAAAAGATGTTTAATGCAGATTTTTGAATATGTTTTAATGGGAATATTAGGAAATTGTTAATTTAAAATTAATATTTAATCAAGGAAAGTATAAATCGGTCATGTTAAAATTGTAGAATTTTAATAATGGGATTAGTTTGATTTTTATCGCTTATTGTAAAATTCAAAGATATAATCTGATTTATAAACCCAATAAAATATTTTATCAACAAAACTAGAAAGGAGGTCCACTGAGTAAGATAAAAGCACACAACCATTACAATTAATTTTTTTAAACATTTTAAAACTCTATTATGAAAAACAAATTTTACCAAAGTCTACGAGGCTTTCTGTTGCTCGCAATTGTGATGCTAGGAAGTTTTTCGTCATTCGCCCAAGGTCGCAAAGTTACCGGTAAGGTAATAGGTGCAGATTCTCAAGGCATTCCTGGGGTAAGTATCTTAGTAAAAGGTACTAATACAGGTGCTACTACAGATGGAAATGGTGCATTTAGTGTGAATGTGAATTCTACTACTGCTGTTTTAAACATTTCTGCTGTAGGTTACAAAACTCAATCTATTAATGTTGGATCTCAATCATCTATTTCTGTGGTATTGCAGGAGGATGTGAGCCAATTAAGCGAGGTCATTGTAACAGGTTACTCAGTGACTAATAAGAAGGAATCAACTGCTGCTGCTTCAATTGTTAAGGCAAAAGATTTACAGATTTCTCCTTCAGGTAACGTTGAGCAACAATTACAAGGACGTGTGGCTGGTATTACATTGATTACCAATGGTCAGCCAGGAACTAACTCAATCATTCGTGTACGTGGATTTGGAGCCTTTGGTGGTAACGAGCCTTTGTACATCGTGGATGGTATCCCTGTAGGAAGTACAGATTTCTTGTCTCCAGATGATATTGAGTCAACAACGGTTTTGAAAGACGCGGCTGCTGCTTCTATTTATGGAGCTCGTGCAGCTAACGGTGTAATCGTTTATACGACAAAGCGTGGAACTAAGGGTAAAAAAGGATTAACTATTACATATGATGGTTTGTATGGTGGAACTGACCCTAACGTAGCTGGTGCTCCTAAAATGTTGACTCCTCAAGAGGAAGCAGATTGGACACACGTAGCTTTCCGTAACAATGCGGCTGCTACAGGTACAGCGGTTCAGTATTCACATCCACAATATGGAACTTCTGCACAACCTACTTTACCAGCCTATTTACATGCGAATGGTGCGAATGGTGTTCGTGGAACTGTTGATATGGCTGCGATTCAAGCGGCTTATGCAGCAAGCCCATTGACTACTTTTTTAATAAGACCTAATTTAGCTGGTACAAATTGGTTTGATGAAATTACTCGTTTTGGTAATACCATGCGTCATTCTTTAGGGATTTCGGGTGGAACTGATAACGGTCGTTTTTATTTAGGAATTTCAGGACAAGAACAACAAGGTATTTTGTTAGAAAATGATTTCAAACGTTATTCTGCTCGTTTTAATTCTGAATTTAATTTAGGTAAGAAAGTTCGTGTAGGTGAGAACTTGCAGTTTACTTATCGTTCCGTTCGTGGACAAGCTGGAGGTAACGGTGGTTTAGGAATTGCGGCAGATGAATCTGTGATTTTATCTGCTTACCGTATGCCTACGATCATTCCAGTATTTGATGATTTTGGTTCTTATGCAAGTACGAAAGCTGCAGGATTTAATAATCCTCGTAATCCAGTTCGTCAGATTATGCGTAACAACTTGAATGACAACAACTTTAATGCAAATGCAGTAGGTAATATTTATGCTGAGTATGAGCCAATTAAGGATTTGATCATTAGATCAAGTTTAGGAGGTCAATTTAATAGTTCAGCATTTAAGAACTACAACTACCGATATCTTGGGGATTCAGAGCCAGAAGCTTCTGATTCTTTCTCTGAGGGCTCAAATTATGTGATGAGTTGGGTATTATCGAATACGGCGGCTTACAAGTATCAATGGAGAAAGCATGGTGCTAAAGCTTTAGTAGGTTTAGAGGCATTGAACACTGGAGCAGGTCGTAGTATTAGTGGATCGGGAATTAACCCTTTCTCTATGGATATGGATTTCTTGACTTTAAATGCTGTTCAATCTCCTGTTGTAAATTCAAATTTATTTAGTGGAGTTAACTTCTACTCATTATTCGGTAAGTTGGATTATAACTTTGACGAGAAATACTATTTAACGGGAGTTGTGCGTCGAGATGGTTCATCTCGTTTTGGTTCTCAAAGCCGTTATGGTATCTTCCCTGCATTCTCTGCTGCTTGGCGTGTAACTTCTGAGGCATTTATGGCCGACCTTCCTTCAATCACAGATTTGAAAATTCGTGGTGGTTGGGGAGAAATGGGTAACTCGAACAACGTAGATCCAGCGAATCAGTTCTCTTTATATGCAGCGAATCGTGGTAACTCATTCTATCCAATCTCAGGACAAAGCTCAGGAGCGAATGAAGGATATTTCCGTTCACGTATTGGTAACGATGCGGCAAAATGGGAGACTTCAGAAACGTTGAACATCGGTTTTGATGCGACTTTACTGAATGGTAAGTGGGAAATTGTATTTGATGTTTGGAGAAAAGATACCCGTGATTTGTTATTCAACGTGCCTCTTCCTGCGGTAGTAGGTAACGCGGCATCAGCTCCCGCGGTTAACGTAGCTAAAATGCGTAACCAAGGTATCGATTTCCAAATCATTAATCGTGGAAATATCACTTCTGATTTAAAATATGAAGTAACGATCAATAATTCATTTTTACAAAATGAAATTGTGGCCTTCGCACCGGGCATTACCAACTTAACAGGGGGTGGTTTCCGTGGTATTACTCCAGTAAGAATGGAAGTAGGACGTTCTCTATCTTCATTTTACGGATATAAGGTATTGGGATATTTCAATTCTGCTGCTGAAGTTACTTCTGCTCCTGCTCAATCGGGTGCTGGTGTGGGACGTTTCCGTTACCAAGATACGGATGGAGATGGAAAAATCACTCCTGCTGACCGTACTTATTTAGGATCACCTGTGCCAACTTACACTGGGGGTATTAACTTAGGCTTGACTTATAAGGACTTTGAATTTAGTGCTTATATGAACGTTTCAGCTGGTAATAAAATTTGGAATCAGCAAAAATGGTTTACTGATTTCTTTGGAACTTTCCAAGGAGCTGGAAAAGGAGAGCGTGCTAAACAATCATGGACTCCTGCTTTAGGAAATTCTGCGGCAGCTCCTATTTGGGAATCAGCTTCAAGCATTTCAACTTCAGGTGCTGAAAACTCTTGGTATGTAGAGAACGGAGATTATCTTCGTTTCCAAAACATTTCATTGGGATATAATATTCCTGAGAAGTATTCTTCTAAGTTAGGAATTAAGCGCGCTAAGTTTACTGTTTCGGCTACGAACTTATTTACAATCACTGGATACAAAGGGTTAGATCCGGGTGTTGGTGGTGCAGCTGATACTGGATTTGGTATTGATGTGGGTAACTATCCAGTTACGCGTGGATTTAACGCATCGATCAACTTGAATTTCTAATTTAGCGAAAGCATATTTTAATTATAAGAAAATGAAAAAATATCAAATTTTAAAGCGAATAGCTTTGGTGAGTGCGTCAGCGTTTATGTTGACCTTCGCTTGTAAGGATCAGTTTTTAGAAGTTGCACCTACGGGCTCTTTAGCTCAGGCACAATTATCTTCAAAAGCTGGTGTTGAGGGTGCCTTAATTGGCGCTTATGCTCAGTTGGCAGCTAAAGGTTTCTCTCGTTTGGGAGCGGCTAACAACTGGGTTTGGGGTTCGATTCGTGGGGGTGAAAGTAACAAAGGAACTGACCCTGGTGATTACACAGCCATTAACCCAATCCAACGTTATGAGATTGATGCAACGAATGGAGATATGAATGATTCATGGAGAGCTAAATATGAGGGTATTGCACGTTGTAATGCAGTCATTAACTTAGCTAGTGGATCTAAAGAACTTTCCGCTGCAGATAAAACTCGTATTACTGCAGAGGCACGTTTCCTACGTGGATTCTATTATTTCGAATTGAAGCGTTTATGGAATTCTGTTCCTTACGTGGATGAGAAAGTAGGATATGGCCAAGGAATTGAAAAAGTGGCGAATACTCCTGCTATTTGGGATAAAATCGAAGCTGATTTCAAACATGCATATGATAACCTTCCTGAAACTCATTCAGATGCAGGACGTGCAAACAAATGGGCTGCGGGTGCTTTGTTAGGTAAAGTTTATGTTTTCCAAGCGAAATGGGCTGATGCAAAATCTATATTAACAACGGTCATTAATAGCGGAAAAACAACTAACGGTAAGAAATACGGTTTGGTTCCTAAATTTGCTGAAATTTTCAATGCTGAAAATGACAACAATGAGGAGGCAATTTTTGCTATGCAATCTTCTATGAATACGGGTAGTACAAATAATGCAAATGGTTTTGATGATTTGAACTACCCTTATAACACGGGTGCTGACGGTCCAGGTAACTGTTGCGGTTTCTTCCAACCTACTTTCTCGATGGCAAATGCGTATCGTACAGTAGGTGGTTTACCCATTCTTTCAGAGCAAGCTGATGGCACCCCTGATTATAACTTAGCTGCTAATGCAGTAAAGAATGATTATGGTAAGAATACAACAGATGCTTTCGTAGAAGATACGGATCCATTAGATCCACGTATTGACCATACAATTGGTCGTCGTGGAATCCAGTATTTAGATTGGATCGAGCATCCGGGTGCTAACTGGATTCGTTCTCAAGTATATGCGGGTCCATATTCTCCTAAGAAATATGTATACTATAAGCGTCAAGAGAATAGTTTAACAGATGGTTCTGGTTGGACACGTGGTTATGCTACGATGAACTTTAATATCATCCGTTTTGCTGATGTACTTTTATTAGCTGCTGAGGCTGAAATCGAAGCGGGAAGTTTAGCAACTGCTTTAGGTTATATAAACCAAATTCGTAATCGCGCAGCGAATGAAGCTGGTTTTGTAACTAAAGGAGGAAAGCCAGAAGCAAATTATCAGATCAAGCCTTATGCGGCTTTTGCTGATAAAGCTGAGGCAACAAAAGCACTTCGTATGGAGCGTTTGTTAGAATTAGCTACTGAAGGTCACCGTTTCTTCGATTTAGTTCGTTGGGGTATTGCAAGCAAAACGTTGAATGCATACTTGAAATACGAATCTAAGTGGTTAGTAACTAAGTTTGGTGGTTCAAAATACACAACTGGAAAAGATGAGTATTTGCCAATTCCACAAGCACAAATTGATATTCAAGGTGCTGCTGTATTAAAGCAGAATCCTGGATATTAATCCTTGATTTTGTGATTTTTTAAAAAAGGTGGGGAGAAATTCCCACCTTTTTTTTATTAATTTTGTCTGATTAAAATAAGCCATGAAATCCATTCATATTCCTTTCATTCTGATTTTTTGTTTCTTTTTTTACGGGTGTAAAACCAAGTCGACGTTTGAACTTATCGCTAGTGAAGATTCTGGAATTGAATTCAATAATCAAATTGTGGACAATGATACACTTAACATTTTAACCTACGAATATCTATATAATGGTAGTGGTGTGGGTATGGGTGATTTTAATGGAGATGGCTTATTAGATGTGTTCTTTTCAGGAAGTCAGGTCGACAGTAAATTGTATTTAAATCAAGGAGAATTCAAGTTTACCGATATTTCAAAATCCGCTGGAGTAAATACGATGGGCCGCTGGTGTTCAGGTGTATCCGTTGTCGATATCAATGCCGATGGCTTATTAGATATTTATGTATCCAGTACTATGAAGAATGCGGCGAAAGATCGTGAAAATTTGTTGTTTGTTAATCAAGGAGTAAAAAACGGAATGCCTACTTTTAAGGAAATGGCCCAGGAATATGGAGTGAATGATTCGGGCTATTCTGAACATGCTGCATTTTTTGATTATGATCGCGATGGGGATTTGGATTTATATGTGCTGATTGACGTGATAGACCAACAACCTGCTTTATTTAGGCCTAAGGTGACCGATGGCTCCTATCCAAACACGGATCGCCTGTATCGATGCGATTGGTCTGCCGATTTAAAACATCCTGTGTACACGAATGTCTCAAAAGAGGCGGGAATTACGATCGAGGGATTTGGGTTAGGTGTGGCCATTTGCGATATTAATCAGGACAACTGGCCTGATATTTATGTGACCAACGATTATGTATCAGATGATTTAATGTACATCAATAATCATGATGGAACCTTTACGGACCAATCAAAAAAATATTTTAAACATACCAGTTTAACGGCGATGGGAAATGAAGTAGGAGATGTCAATAATGATGGTTTAGCTGATATCATAGCCTTAGATATGTTGCCAAAAAATACAGAAAGAAAGAAACAATTAGCGCCTCCTAACAACTATCAAACCTATATTAATAGTGATCAATTTGGGTATACGTATCAATACATGCGCAACACATTGCAATTGAATTCTGGTAAACAGGCGGATGGTTCCAGCAAACCTTTTCATGAAATTAGTTTAATGGCAGGGATTTCTGAAAGTGAGTGGAGCTGGTGTCCTTCTTTGGCAGACTTTGACAATGATGGATACCGTGATTTATTTGTGACCAATGGATATCCAAGAGATGTAACGGATCGGGATTTTATGCTATATCGGGCCAATACATTACAATTATCTTCTTCCTCCTTGATGTTGGAACAAGTACCTGTTATCAAAATAAGTAATTACGCGTACCGCAATCGTGGGGATCTGACTTTCGAAGATGTGACTGAAAAATGGGGATTAAGTATTCCTTCATTTTCCAACGGAGCCGCTTATGGCGACCTAGATAACGATGGAGATCTTGATTACATCGTTAATAATATCAATGATAAGGCGTTTTTATATCGAAATAATTCACGTGAAAACCATGCTGATAAATCACATTATTTACGCATTAAATTTACAGGAGATCAAAAAAATCTTCAAGGTTTTGGGGCCAAAATTGAAGGTGTTTTTGAAAATGGGGAACGCTTTTATTATGAAAACACTCCTTACCGCGGCTACCTATCTTCCGTTGAGCCCGTGGCTCATATTGGCTTAGGAACAAAACGAAAATTGAAGGAAATGCGTATTGTTTGGCCAAATGACAAAATGCAGGTCATCAAGAATCCAGGGATTGACCAGATTTTAAAGGTTTCTATGGATGCGGCAAAAGAGCCTTATCAAACTCTTTTTGAGGTCAATAAACCTTTGCTTACAGATATTTCTGATGAGCTTAATTTAGTGGATGTCCATCATGAATACGACTTCATCGACTTTAATTACCAAAGTTTGATGCCCTTTAAATTATCTCAATTAGGTCCTGGCTTATCAGCCGGAGATGTGAATGGGGATGGATTGGAAGATTTTTTCCAAGGAGGGGCCAAGTTCTATTCGGGTATTTTTTACATCCAAAATCAAGCGGGAAAGTTTAACGCAAAACCCTTAGAAAAAAGTATTTCAGTTCCCCAAAAATTAGGTGAGGACTTAGGTTCATTGCTGCTTGATTTTGATCAAGATGGTGATTTAGATCTTTATATTGCTCGGGGTGGGAATGAAGATAAATTAGGTGCGGCCAGTTTTCAAGATGTTATGTATGTCAATGATGGCAAGGGAAATTTCACTTTAGATGCTTTATCATTGCCTGTATTTACGGAGAGTAATGCAGCCGTTCGAGCATCTGATTTTGATCATGATGGAGATTTAGACCTATTCGTGGGAGGGCGAAATGTGCCATTCCAATATCCAAAATCCACTACTTCTCGTTTGTTAAAGAATGAGTCTGTTAAAGGACATATTAAGTTTGTTGACGTTACTCAGACATTAGCCAAGGACCTAATCAATGTAGGTTTAATCTGTGACGGAATTTGGACCGATTATGATTTAGACGGTTGGCAAGACCTCATCCTAGCAGGAGAATTTTCAGATATTAAAATATTGAAAAATAGTCAAGGACGTTTTACGCTTTTGAAGGCTACGGGTTTAGAGGAGATAACGGGTATTTGGACTTCTTTATCTAGTGGTGATTTCGACCATGATGGCGACATGGATTATGTCGCGGGAAACATGGGAAAAAACACCTTTTTAAGAGCTAATGCTAAGCAGCCGGTCGATATTTGGCACGGGGATTTGGACGGCAATGGGGTATATGATTTATTTCCATTTGTGTATTTTCAAACGGCTAATGGGAAAATGGCTTCTGCCTCTTTATTTGGGAAAGACGACGTACATAAAATGTTAAATCAAACTCGTCAAAGATGGGTTTATTACAAAGATTTTGGACAAGTAACTCAGGAGAATTTCTTCATTGCTTCCGAAAAAGAAAAAGCGAAAAAGATATCCATGCAAGAAAACGCCTCTATTTGGATTGAAAATTTAGGGGAAGGAAAGTTTAAAACACATACATTACCATTGATGGCGCAAATATCCGCGATGAATGGAATCCAAGTCAGAGACATCAATCAAGACGGTCACCTAGATATCATGTATGTTGGAAATAATTATGCGAATGAGGTGTTCATGGGAAGATACGATGCGTCCAATGGAGGTGTTTTACTGGGAAATGGGAAGGGCAAATTTACTTACCTTAATCAGTCAGGACTTTTTGTACCTCAAGATGCTAAATCACTTATAACCATCGATTTAGGTCAGAGGGGTTTAGTGTTTATCGCAAGTCAGAACCGGGGCAAAATGCATGCTTTTGCTAGCTTAGATAAAATATGGACTCGCGTGAATATCCCGAAAGGTCAAGGCTTTGAATATCAATTTAAAGGGCAGAAGCAAAGGGTCGAGTGGACGTATGGAAGTTCTTATTTAGGCCAAAGTGCCAATGGACAAGCATTCTTACCGAATGGTGCTAAATTGACAAAAACCTTTTAACGGATTTTATTTTCAATGTAATTAAGCTGTAGTCCTGGTTTTACTTTTCCTTTTTTAGGTGCGCCAAACTGGAAATTTCCCAATAGGATGTCTAAATCCCCATCATGGTCTGCATCACCGGTATCCATCACCATCCATCTTCCACCGAATGGAATATTGAGGTTGCTTACCTTGAAATTTAAATTTCCTTGGTTTTGAAAATAAAGAAAGGATTCATTTTGAGGCATGATGGGTTCGGCATAAAAGGCGATCATGGCTAAATCCAAATCACCATCTAAATCAAAATCCCTTGCGATCGTTTTGGTAGCTCCATAGACCGGATAAAAATATTTTTCCTTGAAATTATTTCGACCATCATTGATAAAAATATGTACACCATGATAGTTTTTAAGCGTTTTTGAATAATCGGCATTATCGCCATTGGTTATAATAATGTCATCTTTCCCGTCTTGATTAAAATCAACCACCTCCATAAAACTACAGCCATAAACGGAATCAAAAAGTAAAATGGGTTTTTCCATAAACTTCCCTTGGCCTTTATTAATGAACAAAGAAACTCCCTCGCGGGACTGGGCGGTGAGAACTAAGATATCAGGCAATCCATCGCCGGTCATATCTTTAATAGATACATTTCTAGTTCCAGCTTGAATTTTTAGGATATTTTTTTGCTTGGTTTTCCCATTGACCCAAATTAATTCACCTGCTTCAAAACCATATTCACAAATCACAAAATCATCTATGCCATCTTGGTCTATGTCGGAAATTTGTAGGTCAACCGGCCTTTTGAGAGAATCAGCAGCTAACGAAAATGTATTTTTTTGGTTGATTATAAGGAGCGAACCCAATTTTTGGTCGTTAGGGGACATTTTACCTATACTTAGCACATAAGATTTATTGGCATGGAAATTTGCATATACGACAGGTCTTTCCGTTCGTATTGTTTTTTTAATTTGTAATTGGGAATCTAAAATTTCAAGTTTTTGATTTCTTTTTCCAATCCAAATTTCTTTCTGTTTTGGGTTAAAAGTGACCGATGTCACCACGCCGGTTGGCTCCTCTGGATAAATAATTTCTCTCGTAGAAAAGTGCATCGTTTCATTAGAAACATTAACCTTTTTTGCTTGAGGCAAAGGCTTTTCGGGAGCATTTTCAATGTAATAAGCGACAATGGCTTCCCAATCTTTTTGGCTTATTTCGGGTGTTTCAGGATATATGCCAAGATTAATCGCGCTTTCATATTGCTCCTCAGGTATTTTAGTTAGTAATTCAAAACGGTTGCCAACACCTAATCGATAGGCCATTTCAGGCAAAACACCCTCTTTCCAAGTGGTCTTATCTAATAAAGAAGGGTCTGGGAATTTATGACATGAAGCACAATTTTTTTTAGCCAATGCCTCACCTTCAGATTCTGTACCCGACTGGCAACTCGAGAAAAGCAAAACAAAAACTAAACTAAAATACAGATAACGCATGTATTAATTGACAGGTTGTTGGTTTGTAGCGAGAGAGTCTTGGCCCACCTTGCCGCTGCAAGTAAAGTCGAATGTGAAATTATCAGGCTTAAGGAATGGCATTTTTCTGTATCCTTCTATGGCTAAAGTCGCATCTGAATATACACGTTCCATGAATTTTGCATAGACAGGCATAGCCATTTTAGCCCCTTGTCCTAAAGCCAAACTTCTAAAGTGAATACTTCGGTCATCCCCCCCGACCCAAACCCCCGCAACAATTTTTTGAGTAACTCCCATGAACCATCCATCTGAATAGTTAGAAGTAGTTCCTGTTTTCGCACCTATTTCATTCCCGGCTACAATCGACGTTCTCTTTAATCCTTCAGCTGTTCCACCAGGTTCATGCACGGCTCCTTGAAGCATATAAGTCATTAAATAGGCCGTTTCAGGCTTTATAGCTGCTTTTTCTATTTGTGAAAATTCTCTTAAAACCGTGCCTACTTTATCAGTAATTTTCAATACTAAAATAGGATCTGTTTTTTCTCCCCCATTTGCCATCGTGCTATACCCCGTTACTTGGTCTAATAAAGATACTTCAGAGGCACCTAAACATAAAGATGGCACTTCATTTAAAGGACTAGTTATCCCACATTTATGTGCAAATTCCGCAATTTTAGCGGGCCCCAATTGTTTCATTAGCTTAGCCGAAATGGAGTTGATCGACAATCCCATGGCACGGCGCATCTTTAAACTTTCATAGGAGAATTTACCATCTGAATTTTGTGGGGTCCAAGTACTTCCGGTTAAGCCATCTTCTTCCCCAAAGGTTACAGGCTCATCCACTAGCTCATCACATGGATTGATGATTTCATTTTCAATGGCCGCTCCGTAAACGAATGGCTTGAACGTTGAACCCGGCTGGCGCCTACTTTGTGAAATATGATCAAACTTAAAATACTTATAATTAATTCCACCAATCCATGCTTTTACATGACCATTAGTCGGATCCATGGCCATAAAACCACAGTTTAAAATCTTTTTATAATAGCGCAAG
>CAIZMB010000103.1 GCA_903933935.1 uncultured Cytophagaceae bacterium | reverse complement strand
GCAGAAAAAGTAAAAAGCATCATCGTAGAGAAATTAGGTGTAGAGGCTTCAGAGGTTACTCCAGAGGCGTCTTTCACAAATGATTTAGGAGCTGACTCCTTAGATACGGTTGAATTGATCATGGAATTTGAAAAAGAATTTAGTGTTTCGATTCCGGATGACCAAGCTGAAAATATCCAAACAGTAGGTCAAGCAATTGCCTATTTGGAAAACGCGAAGTAATCGAATCAAGATAATTAAATATGTCAATTAGTACTAGGCAATGAATGAGGGATTTATCCTACATGATTTCTAGGACTAATTGACTTTTTTTTTGAACGATTTAAAAAAAATCACATGGAATTAAAACGAGTTGTAGTCACGGGGCTAGGTGCCCTTACTCCCATCGGAAATACCGTTGGCGACTTTTGGGATGGTTTATCTACAGGTAAAAGTGGTTGTGGTCCCATTACGAAATTTGACTCGGAAAAATTTAGAACACGTTTTGCCTGTGAATTAAAAGATTTTAAGGTTGAAGACTTTATCAACCCTAAAGAGGCTCGCAAAATGGATCCATTTACCCAATATGCAGTGGTGGCAGCAGATGAAGCTATTGCTGATGCAGGTTTTGATATGGAGACCTTGAATAAAAATAAAGTTGGGGTCATTTGGGGTTCTGGAATAGGTGGATTAAAGACATTTGAAGACGAAATGATTTATTTTGGCCAAGGAGATGGAACACCTAAAATCAATCCCTTTTTTATTCCTAAAATGATTGCCGATTCAAGTTCAGGACAAATTTCCATTCGCAATGGATTTAGAGGTCCTAATTATGTGACCGTTTCGGCATGCTCGTCGGCAAATAATGCCATCATTGACGCATTCAATTATATTCGAACAGGTAGAATTCATGTTTGCGTGACAGGGGGTTCAGAAGCACCTGTGACCATCGCTTCAGTAGGTGGTTTTACCGCTATGCACGCGATGTCAACTCGAAACGATGATCCTGCTACAGCTTCACGTCCTTATGACGTAGACCGTGATGGTTTTGTCGTAGGAGAAGGTGCAGGGGCATTAATTTTAGAAGAGTATGAACACGCGAAAGCAAGGGGTGCCAAAATATACGCAGAATTAATTGGCGGCGGTTTCTCTTCCGATGCGCACCACATCACGGCTCCCCATCCAGAAGGTTATGGGGCCTTATTGTCCATGCTTGACGCATTAGAAGATGCAGGAATAAAACCAGAAGAAGTAGACTATATCAATACCCACGGAACATCAACTCCCATTGGAGATCCACAAGAGATTAAAGCAATCATAGATTGTTTTGGTGAACATGCGTATAAGTTGTCTATCTCGTCAACTAAATCCATGACTGGTCATTTGTTGGGAGGTGCAGGAGCTGTAGAAGCTGTCGCTTCCGTATTAGCCATACAAAACCAGTTTGTACCGCCAACAATCAATGTTTTCAATAGAGATCCTGAAATTGACCAGCGAATCGATTTAACGGAAAATAAAGGAAAGGCTAGAAAGATTGATATTGCTTTAAGTAATGGATTTGGATTTGGAGGTCATAACGCTACAGTCATTTTTAGAAAAATATAATTCATGCCCCTAAAAACTCTTTTAAGTTGGATTAACCCTAATGCAATAGACCTAAGAGAGAAATTTCTAAAAAAATCAGTGACTCATTTAATAGGATCAACGCCTAATAATCTAAATTTGTACCGATTAGCATTTTTACATGCATCCGCATCCAAGGATAGTGTCGCTAAATCATACAAAGAATCCAACGAAAGACTCGAATTTTTAGGCGACTCTGTCTTAGGAATGATTACTGCCGCCTATTTGTTTAAAAAATTTCCATTTAAAGATGAAGGCTTTTTAACGGAAATTAGATCTAGAATGGTCAGTAGAGAATCACTTAATGTGCTTGGCCGGAAATTAGGACTAGACGAAGTCATCGAATACGAAAATCAGAAAAAAACAATTTTGTCACGGTCGAGCATGTACGGAGATGCACTTGAGGCATTTATAGGCGCTGTTTATTTAGACAAAGGTTTTGCCTTCACACAAAACTTCATCATTAGCAAAATATTAACACAATATTTTGATTTAGATATTGTGGTTCAAAACAATCCCAATTTTAAATCATTGCTCATCGAATGGGCGCAAAAAGAAGGTAAAAAAGCACAATTCACTCTAGAAGAGGAAGGTTTGCATCATAATAAAGAATTTACCGCTTTCGTTCTTCTTGACGGAGAAAAAATCTCTGAAGGAAAAGGATATTCAAAAAAGAAAGCCGAACAAACTGCAGCGATGAAAGCTTGTGAAGAGTTGGGCATTAAATAAACTCCCATGAAAACACCCAGTTTATTTGCACACTATTGGTCCGAAAATGAAACATTGACCACATTCCAAGAGGTCATGAATTGGGATATTAATCCCATTATTATCGAAATTATTCAAACCGAACTTATACACCAACTCAATTCCGATTTCATCCAACATACATTTCCTAATTTTAATTGGGAATCCAATAGATTTACAGAAAAATGGGGTTCTGCCATGCATAGCCTAATAATCAATATAACCCTACCAGAAAAAATTTGGCTAGATTGGATTCAAGATCTAACGAATAAAACCATCGGTACATCTGACGAGGCTAAATCAGCTACTTTAGAAGAAGTTTACCCGTCTTTCGACGAATTGTTAAATGCTGAAGTGTATTATAGCTCTCCAGCTGATTCATTAGAGGACATGAAAGAGGAGGATGAGACGATTGAGATGAATGAAGAAGTCATCATTCATATAGAAGAAGAAGAAGAAGAAGAAGAAGAAGAAGAAGAAGAAGAGAATGAAGATGAGGGAAATGAGGAGGAGGAGGATCAAGAAATTGTCCAAGAAAATATTGACATTGAATTTTCTGTTTTAAATTTAGAAATTGGCCCTAAAGCTCCTGCAGAGAAAAAAATATTGGATTTGTTGGGCGATTCCCCTGAAGAAAAGGTTTTTGAAACACTTCAAACCAATCAAGACAATTCACTAAAAGATAGAATTCATACCGAAATGACATCTTCCTTAGCTGAAACTTTGCCCCTATTTCAAAAGATCAATTTCATTCAAAACTTATTTGACGGAGAACCAACCTACTTGGATCAAGTCATTCAATTCATCGACCATGAGGCAAATAAATCCACCGATTGGAAATCGATCTTACAAACAAAATATGCAGCATTCCAACGAGTTGACAATCAAGAATTATGGAATGAACTCTATGAACTTATCGAAAGAAAATTCAGTTAATTGATCTAAATGATCAGTTTTTGACCATAATTTCAGGAATAAACGAAGTAGTTTCATCTAAAAATGAAACTACTTTTTGCTTTTAGTTTATCACTAGCATTTCATGGCCTAATAGCCCAACAATCAGATATGGTTGCCGATGAGGAAAAGCAATCCAATTATAATTATTTCCTACAAAATCCGCTTCAAATCAACAAAGTCACAGCGGATGAGCTTTCAGCTTTAGGAATCCTGACATTAACTCAAATTGCCAACTTCTTATCGCACCGAAATCAGGTTCATTCCTTTGAATCGATCTTTGAGCTTCAAACAATTCATGATTGGGACCTCACACTTTTAAAAAAGATAAAACCCTTTTTACGCTGTGATAAAACAAATAAAAAATGGTCTGATTTTTCGGGGTCGAAACATCAAATAATCATCAGAAACGAAACTACCTTAGAAGAAAAAAGAGGTTTTAGCCCAAAAGATGCAAAAAGTAAAACACGGTATTTGGGTAATCCATGGGCCCATTTATCTCGATATCGAGGCCAAATAAACAATAATCTCCGTGTAGGTGCTATATTACAAAAGGATGCAGGAGAGGTTAATTACCTTGATTTTAAAAGCATTTTTATCGAAATAAAGCCAAACCGTTGGATTGATAAAATAATCGTTGGTGATTTCATCAATCAATGGGGTCAAGGCCTAGTCCAATCAGGTGGTTTTTCATTGGGAAAAAGTTTTGAAAGTATCAAAGCCACACAAAAATTTCATTTGGGTGCAATTCCGTATACATCTAGCGGAGAAACCTCTTTCTACCGAGGATTAAATGTCCAATTTCATGTGGGGTCATTTAATTTTCAAGCCTATAGCTCTATTAGAAATTTGGACGCTAGCCTCAGTTCTGATAGTACAGGGAGTTCAAGTAAAATTAATTCATGGATTGAGGATGGATATCATCGGACAACTACCGAATTATCCCACCAATCAAACGTGAAAGAAAGAGCATGGGGTGGAAGTTTGCAATGGATTCACAAAATCAGCCATTTGGCAATCCAACTTAATCTATCCCGTACATTATTTTCATTAGAAAAATCAAAATCAGCATTGGCCTACAAAGAGCATTCTTGGTCTGGAAACCAAGTACAAAATTATTCAATAAGTTTTCAAGCGCCTATCGAAACAATTCATTTCACAGGCGAATTAGCCTGGATGCCTGAAAATAATTTATCCCTCATTCAAGGTGGTGCCTTTGCCTTATCTAAAAAGACGGATTTATCCTACTTATGCAGATACTATTCAAAATCCTATTTTAGCCCCAAAGCAAAAGGAATAGGAGAAAGTGCAGAAACAAATAATGAAATGGGTTTATTTATTGGAAATCAAATCACTTTTAACAAAAGAAATAAACTATCCAATTACCTCGATTTCTTTAAATTCCCTGGATTAAAATATGAAGTATCCCAACCCAATTCTTGGGGATGGGAATTGCTGAGCCGATATCAATGGGAAAAAAGAGGGAAATACACGTTTTTTGGCCAACTAAAATGGACCTCTAAACAAAATGATATTAGTCGGAGCAATACAAAATTAACTCGAAATCATTTAATCCAAACGAGTCTTGACCTACATCAGTTTAGGGCCAAGAAACTGGATTTACACACGCGGATTATGACATGCCTACAGATTGGCGCAAACACAAGAGAAACGGGTTTGCTAATCCTACAAGATGTTAAATATCAAATGCGGTCATTAGGGATTCAATTAAGAATAGGTTTTATTAGTTCATCCTCCTATGATTCAAGATTATATGCGTATGAAGTGGGAGTTCCTCTATCATTTTCACTCCCCGCCTATTATGGACACGGTTTCAGAAACTGTCTCGTAATGGATTATAAATGGTCGAAAAATTCCATAATTTCCCTGAAAATGGGAAGGACAAACTATCTAGATCGGGATGAAATTGGTTCAGGACTTGACCTAATCAGTGGTTCACATAAAACAGACGTGACTTTTCAGTGCCAATTAATCATTTAGGTTATAATATATTTACTTCAGTTTCTAGCGATACGCCAAATTTTTCAAATACCGAAGCTTTGATTTTTTCAGCAATTGCCAGGATTTGGATTCCAGTAGCATGCCCATAATTAACCAGTACTAATGCCTGATTTACGTGTACACCCGCATCTCCATCTCGAAAACCTTTCCAACCCGCTTGTTCAATGAACCAGCCAGCAGGAAATTTAATGTCGGTACTCGCCTCAACAGGATAATTAGGTATCCCTGGAAAAGAACTTATTAAACGATCAGCTTCTTGTGAACTCACCGTTGGATTCTTAAAAAAGCTTCCAGAATTTCCAATCTCCTTAGGGTCAGGTAATTTACTTTTTCTAATTTCAATCACCACGTGAGAAATATCGCTAATCGTAGGCTTATCAATCCCTTTTTCATTCAAAACAGTTTGAATCGCCCCATAAGAAGTTTTAATATTAGGCTTTTTACTTAATTTAAAACAGACCGTCGAGATCAGGTATTTACCCTTCCCCTCATGTTTAAAATAACTCTCCCTGTAGCCAAACTGACATTGAGATTTTTCAAATCGTTCCACAACTAAAGTCTCCAAATTCAAAGCCTCTAGATGATCAAATGTATCTTTGATTTCAACCCCATAAGCACCTATATTTTGCATCGGGGCAGCGCCAACAGTCCCTGGAATAAGGGCAAGGTTCTCTAAGCCAGACCAATAATGTTGAACTGCATAACTAACCAAGTCATCCCAAGATTCACCAGCGCCACTTCGTAATATGACGTGGTCTTCATCTTCTTGAATGACTTCAAATCCTTTTATTTCATTCTTGACAACAAGTGCGTCAATAGGCTTTGTACACAAAATATTACTTCCTCCACCCAAAAACAAATGTGGCAAATGCGAAAATTGGCCCTTTTTTAGCAGAGCCACATAAGATTCCAAACTCGAAATTTTAGTGAAATATTGAGCCTTAACATCAATCCCAAACGTATTGTATTCTTTTAAAGAAAAATTTTCAAACACCTGTGGAACAGAATTGGATTGAGGCATTTTAAATTAATTTGGTCGATAAAAATTCTTGTAATTCAGGCACCGTATTCGACATCATATTGGTAGAGTTCCCCTCCCACATTTTTTTACCATCTTTTAAAAACATAATGTATTGACCCATTCTCATCACAGAATTCATATCATGAGATATTACAATGGTTGTAATACCATATTCAACAGTTATTTCCTGAATCAAGAGATCAATTTTGACAGCCGTCAATGGGTCTAATCCAGAGTTAGGCTCATCGCAAAAAAGATATTTAGGATTCATCACAATAGCTCTTGCGATTCCCACCCGCTTTTTCATTCCTCCTGAAATTTCTGAAGGCATTTGATTCGCTGCAGCCTCTAATCCTACCCTTTTCAAACACAACATAGCCTGCTCCGTTTTTTCTTCTAAACCTTGCGATGTAAGTGTATCTAAAGGAAAACGTACATTCTCTAAAACCGTTTTTGAATCGAAAAGTGCACCCCCTTGAAATAGAACCCCCATTTCCCTACGAATAGCCTTAACAGTATCCTGATCAGCATTCACAAAATCCCTTCCATCGTAAAGGACATTTCCATTTTCAGGGGTTAAAATCCCAATCATACATTTCAACAAAACACTTTTCCCCGTACCACTACCACCAATCACCATGTTCGTCATACCTTGTTGGAACACACCACTCACTCCGTCAAGAACGACCCTACCCTCAAATTCCTTGTGTATGCCTTTAATTTCAATCATGCTCAAAATTAGGTATATTTTATTAAAAATAAACACAAAGACCCTTGACTAATTAGATCGAGTGATTCAAAAAAATGTGTAAATTGGTTTA
The DNA here is from genome assembly GCA_903933935.1 of uncultured Cytophagaceae bacterium. GTDB lineage: Bacteria > Bacteroidota > Bacteroidia > Cytophagales > Spirosomataceae > Aquirufa. The sequence goes on along the minus strand of CAIZMB010000103.1, from coordinate 8,222 downwards.
TTATATTTACTCAACTCATTAAACCCAATCACTATGTTTTTAATTATTGTCGGAATCGTCCTTTATTTAGCAGGACAAGGTATTGGTAGCCCCAATCTCGTATTTTCAAAATATAGCCCAACATTCAAAATTGTCGGTATTGTATTTGCATTAATTGGCTTATTAACCTCAGCTATTAAGCAAATAGATGCGGGAGAAGTAGGGGTACAAAGTGTTTTCGGTAAGGTGGTACCAGAAACCTTATCAAGCGGATTAAATTTTGTCAACCCAATTGCTAACGTATACATTTTCGATGGAAAAACACAAAATTATACAATGTCCGCCGTGCATGATGAAGGAGATAAATCCGGTGATGATGCCATTCGCGTGCTTACTGCAGACGGTTTAGAAGTGGTGGTAGACCTTACCGTATTATTTAGAATTTTACCTTCCGATGCACCCAAAATTTTAAAGGAAATTGGAGAAGATTATAAAAACAAAGTGGTTCGTCCCATCACAAGAACCATGATACGAGATAATGCGGTTTATTATGATGCAGTGGCATTATATTCTTTAAAAAGAAATGAGTTTCAAACCAGGATTTACAATGATATTGAGAAAAATTTTAAGAAACGTGGTTTAGTCCTTGAACAACTATTGATCCGAAATATCAATCTACCCAATTCAGTAAAACAAACGATTGAATCTAAAATTAACGCGGAACAAGATGCTCAAAAAATGCAATTTGTCCTTCAAAAGGAAAAGCAAGAAGCAGAAAGAAAACGAGTTGAAGCTCAAGGAATTGCAGATTATCAAAAAATATTATCTACTGGCCTGAGCGATAAACAATTGCAATACGAATCGATTCTAGCTCAAAAAGAATTAGCTAAATCTCCTAATGCCAAAGTAATTATCATGGGAAGTGGTAAGGGAACACCTATTATATTAGGAAATAATTAAAATGAATAAAAACATTCTAATTATCAGTGATCGATTTATAAAAAAGGCCGAAGAACATATCCTTCGGCCTTTTTTATTTTTGTTAATTCTTATTTACTTAAAATCGAATGTCCCATTTTATCTCGCTTAGTCTCTAAGTACTTTTCATTGTGTTCATTGGGCAATATTTCAATCGGAATCGACTCCACTATTTCAAGGCCATAACCTAAAAGGCCAGCCCGTTTTTTAGGGTTATTTGAAATTAACCTGATTTTATGTGCACCCAAATCACGTAAAATTTGAGCCCCTACTCCATAATCGCGCTCGTCCATGGAAAAACCTAACTCCAGATTCGCCTCGACGGTATCGCGACCGAGCTCTTGCAATTTATAAGCCTTCAACTTATTTAACAATCCAATGCCACGACCCTCTTGAAACATATATAAAATCACTCCTTTGCCTTCTTTTTCAACCATTCCCATCGCTGCGTGCAACTGAGCACCGCAATCACAACGACAACTACCAAAAATATCTCCAGTTACGCAAGAACTATGCACACGCACCATCACAGGCTCATTCATCTCCCATTCCCCCTTGACCAAAGCTAAATGAGTATCTCCTGTATTTTTTTGTTTAAAGGCAATCAATTCAAATTGCCCCCATTCCGTTGGCATATTCACACCAATCTCACGAGTAATCAACGATTCCGTATTTAGTCTATATTCGATTAAGTCTTTGATGGTGACCAATTTGAGGTCAAATTTATCTGCGATCATTCTCAGATCTGGCAAACGAGCCATACTTCCATCCTCATTCAACACTTCAATCAAAACACCTGAAGGCTGAAATCCAGCCAACTTAGCAAAATCCATCGATGCCTCCGTATGCCCAGTGCGCCGTAATACTCCCTCAGATTTACTCTTTAAAGGAAATATATGACCAGGTCTCCCCAAATCAGTTGGCTTAGTATTAAAATCCACTAATGCTTTTATCGTTTTTGAACGATCACCTGCAGAAATTCCAGTCGTACAACCATTGCCTAATAAATCGACAGACACGGTAAATGGCGTTTCATGTGAAGTCGTATTCTGATCAACCATCATCTCTAATCCCAACGCTAAACAACGTTCCTCTGTTAAAGAAACACACATTAAACCCCTAGCCTCTTTGATCATAAAATTGACTAATTCGGGAGTTATTGCCTCTGAAGCACATATCATATCGCCCTCATTCTCACGATCTTCGTCATCGGCGACAATAATAATTTTACCCAATTTAATATCCTGAATGGCGTCTTCAATACGGTCCAATCGAATAGGTAATTCCTTCATATATCAATCAATAATTTAACGAAAACACAAAGGTACGCAGATTTAGTTCCTATTTTACCTAAATTGCAACTTAAATAACATGAAATTTATGTCGATTGAAGTCCTACATCTAAGTAAATCTTATGGCCAGTCTGTGGCCATCAGTGACCTAAGTTTTGACTTAAAAATGGGCCAAATAACGGGGTTTTTAGGCCCTAATGGGGCTGGAAAATCAACCACATTAAAGATACTCATGGGCTTAGAAATTCCCAGTAGCGGAGAGGCCAAAATTTTGGGAATGGATGTGCAAAAACAAGAGGTAAAAATCAAAAAGCAAATCGGGTATTTGGCAGAAAATAATCCATTATATCCCGAAATGTATATCAAAGAGTTTTTAACCTTTATTGGCAAAATTCATGGCATAGGTTCGACTGAATTAAGCAGAAGAATTAAAGAAGTCATTGAATGGGTCGGTCTAGAAAGAGAACAAAAAAAGAAAATAAAAGAAATTTCGAAGGGGTACCAACAACGAGTTGGCATCGCTCAGGCGATCTTACATGACCCCAAAATATTAATTCTAGATGAGCCCACCAGTGGCTTAGATCCAAATCAAATGGATGAGATTAGGTCATTAATAGTCGCTTTAAAAAAAGATAAGACAATCTTATTTTCAAGTCATTTGCTGGGGGAAGTCAATGCCATTTGTGATCATGTTCTATTAATCGACAAAGGTCAATTGAAAGCTAATTGTAGCATAGAAGAAGCAAAAAAATATCCTGGAGGGCTTGAAGCTTTCTTTAAGGATAAAACTAATTGATTAGTTCAAAAGAATCAGCATCCAAATCAGCAGGGAATTTTGTCCGAAATTCAATCAAATCAGATTTTGAAATCGTATAGGTTTGTATCGAATCTTCGTTGGACAAATTCAACAAATCATTTCCTAAATATGAAATAAGAGCCGAATCACCTTGGTATTGAATTTCGTTTCCATCTTGGCCTATCCGATTCACTCCGACCACATAAGTCAAGTTTTCAATGGCACGCGCGCGTAAAAGTGTATTCCAAGCATGGGAACGAACGGCAGGCCAATTGGCCACATAAATCGCTAGATCATAAGATAAGTCAACGTTGCGGGACCACACAGGAAATCGTAAATCGTAACAAACAAAAGCCGCGAGGTTCCAATTTTTATAAGAAATAATACACCGTTCATTTCCCGCTGTATAAAACTGATCCTCTCCTCCCATCCTAAACAGATGTTTTTTATCATAACTAAATTTTTCACCATCCGGTGTGATAGCCAAAAATCGGTTGAAAAATTGATTGTTTTCTTTAAATTTAATACTCCCCACGACTAAAGCATTTAGCCGATTAGCCATTAATTTGAGCCATTTGATGACCGAACCATGGCCTATTTCTGCTCCTTGTTCATTCATGCTAAACCCCGTGCTGAACATTTCAGGCAGAACCACCACATCCGTTTGATTGATTAAATCTTGAAGCTTTTCCTCTAATAGGGCACAATTTGCCAGAGGATCTTCCCAAGCGATGTCGAATTGAACTAAACTTACCCTCAAAGGATTATTGGGGCCAGACATGTAATGATCGATTATTTTGCTTTGGCAATATAGGAATAATAAATTTTCAATTTAGCTTTCAACGCATTAAGGGGAATAAATCGCGCACTCTCACTCGATATTTTAGCATTCCCTGACGCGTCCGCTGAAATGGCCGGAGTCAATAAAAAACCCAAATTAGCTTTATTCCCAGTTAATAATGCTTGCATGATCGTTGTAACATTAAACGAATAAGTATTAGTACTTGAATTATAACTAGCTGTTTGAACGCCAGAAGCACCTTCGGCAACAAAGTATTTAAGTCCGTATGTGTTTCTTATTGGCCTATTAGATCCATCCGATTCAATTAAAGAGAGTTGGCCTATCGTCTGTGCTAAATCTAAATTATCTACTCCTTGGAAAACAAGTTCGGCCTTATTTACTGCAATGTTATTATTTCCTTTCAATTTAGTCAAATAAGGTAAATCAATTTTAGTCACGATACCAGTTCCCGATTGAACATAGGTAGTATTATTCGTTTTTAGTGAAGATATTTTATCCCCAGACTTTACTAAATTAGCCAGCAGTCCAACTTTTTGGGACTTAATCTGATTAAATCGCGCATTGAATTCAGCCGTATACGTATTCGACAAACTGAAATAATAGTTTAAAAAATACTTTAAGGTATCCCCTGGGTTATGCCAATGCAAGGTCATTTTGGAATAAGCAGGTGAGAAATTCATGATAGCTGCCTTCTTAGTTTCAGCCGTCTGTATATAAAAACCCTTAAAGAAATCTCTAAATGAAGACCCTCCACCTGAAATAGCCTTATCCTTATACTTTGAAATTAATTCTTTACCCAAAGCTAATCCCATATGAAATTTTAACGTATCATATTGAACCGAATCTCCATTAACTGATTTAGCAAATATTGGCTTAGGAGTAAACGTATGAGTCTTTAACACCTCAGGAAAATAAGAAACGGTAGAATTAGTTAAATAACTAACACTTCTACTCAAACTATCCTTCAACCGATAAATCTTAATACTCTGAGGCTGGTTTAAATCGCCTTGAAAATTGGTATACACCAATGACATTTTCAATGAATCCAAAATAGAATTTTCTTTCGCATTCAAGGTATCCGCATTGGCTATTTGTGTAAAGACATCAGACGTTACATACCCAAGTTCAGGATGAAAATAAGAACCCAATAAAAATGAATTATTAGCCCCAGTATAAATGGAATCAATCAAAACCGTAGAAGAATTAACGGTTAAAGTATCCGTGTAATTTAACCCCACCTCTACACTAAAAAGATCAGAACCTATTTCTTTAGGATCATCACAAGAAGATAGGAAAAGGGAAATAATTACCAACCAATTAAGCGCCGGCCATCTCAATGTAAGCTTTTTCAAAGAAATCGAGGTCATTTTCGGCAATATTTTGGTGGGTTTTTTCTTTATATTCATCAATAATTGATTGAATGCGGGTGTTATCCACATTTTCTAAGGATACTACTTTATCGGCAAATTCCGCACCTATTTTAATAAATGCATGATAATCAGAAGTAGCTAAGCTACCCAAATGCGCTTCGTCTAAATCACCAATTTTTACTTTTTCTAACAAATCATCATTTGAAAACGTAAAATCAAAGGCAGAATTGTGTGGAGAAAAAATAGTTTTTGAATCCTTATAGATTGGGTGATTGCGGTAATGCGTTGAAATATACAAAGGTACTAAACTCGACATCCAATCATTGCAATGAATGACATCCGGTGCCCAGCCTAATTTAATAACAGTCTCTAAAGCTCCTTTGCAGAAAAATATAGCCCTTTCATGATTATCAGAGTAAAAAGCTCCCTCTTTGTCATTTAAGATATATTTTCTTTGATAATAATCTTCATTATCAATAAAATAAACCTGCAATTTAGCCGCAGGAATACTAGCTACTTTAATGGTTAACGGTTTTTCCTCATCTCCCATCGGAATCGTAATTCCTGAAAGTCGGACCACCTCATGCAATCGATTTTTTCGTTCATTTATAGAACCAAATCTTGGAACCAAAATCCTGATTTCCATACCTCTCTCCTGCATGGCAGTAGGAAGATTGCGGACAAAATTGGCAATTTGTGATGTGTTTAGAAAGGGATCAACCTCGCTCGAAACGTAAAGAATACGTAATTTGGCCATTCTAAAATTATTTATGGGGAAAAATTATCCCAAAAAAACAATGCAAAAGTACAAAAAAATTATCGCATTTCCACACCATTATTAGTCTAAACGTCTTTATTTTGCTAATTGATTTATTTTCTAACCCAATTTCATGCTAAAATCTATCATAAAGTATCTATTCTCTACCGCTTTAGCCTTAGGCTTGCTGTATTGGGCATTCTCAACAAGCAACATACAATGGCAAGATATATTTGATACGTTTGCGGTTGCCAATTACCAATGGATTCTACTTTCTGTCTTTATTTCCATTTTTTCGCATATTTTACGTGCTTGGCGTTGGGAAGCCTTGCTCGGTGCAATGAATTTTTACCCAGGTACGCTTAGAACATTTTCAGCAGTTATGATTGGGTATTTAGCCAATTTTATCGTTCCCCGAATGGGAGAAGTTTCTAGATGCGGATCACTAACGAAAACAGCTAGCATTCCTTTCACACAATCATTTGGAACAGTCATCACGGAAAGAATTGTCGATTTAATCGGTTTGCTTTTCATAGTCATCATGGCATTTTTCATTGCTTGGGAGCCAATGCAACAATATTTATTTCCAAATGCAACGATACCGTCAACCTATTTGATTGTGTCAACGGTAGTGATTTTAAGTGTTTTAATCATTTTGCTATTTTTATTTAAAAATAAAATTGAAAAAATTTGGGTATCCTTTACTTCAAACAATAAATTGGGCAAAATTTTAGCTGGCTGGATCGTTGGGATTTTAAGCATCAAAGACGTCAAAAACCCTCAAAAATTTGTGTTATATTCCGTTCTTATTTGGGTCTGTTATTACTTAAACGCCTATGTTTTATTATTAGCTTTCCCAGTAAGTCAATCACTCAGCCTTTCTGCCGGATTAATGGTCTTAGTGATGGGAACATTTGGCATGGCGACTCCCACTCAAGGTGGAATTGGCGCCTACCATAAATTGGTTTCCGCAGCCTTGGTATTTTATTTTGTCCCTGTAAAAGACGCAACCGTTTTAGCTACATTTTTTCATGGAACCCAAATGGTCACCATATTGTTATTGGGCGGATTAAGTTTTATCTTAACCTTATTTTTAACACAAATCGATGCAAAATCCATTGAGTCAAAGTAAAATCTTAGATCTTATTTCGGCCATAGACCTACGAAATAAGTGGAAATCTGATGAAGACGAACGCGTTGTTTTCACGAATGGATGCTTTGATATTTTGCATTTAGGTCATGTCGACTACCTTGAAAAATCGAGCCTGAGTGGCACAAAACTGATTGTAGGCGTTAACTCCGACCGATCAGTCAAAGAATTAAAAGGCCCTGAAAGACCTGTAAATTCTGAATATGCCCGGGCAAGATTAATCGCAGCTTTGGGTTTTGTTTCCATGGTCATTATCTTTGACGAAGATACACCTTTGGATCTGATAAAAACCTTGAGACCTGATGTGTTAATGAAGGGAAATGACTACAATATAGAAACCATTGTGGGGTCTAAAGAAGTGCTGGAATACGGCGGTGAAGTACTGACCATACCCCTTGTTCCCGATTATTCAACGACTGGAATTATTCAAAAACTAAAAAACTAATATTATGTATATCATCGCTATTTTATTTGGAGTGGCCGGAATGTTAATTTCCTGGAGATTGAAATCAAAATTTCAAAAGTATGCTCAAGAGCCTTTACAAAGTAATTTTTCTGGCCAAGAAATTGCCGAAAAAATGCTCGCTGATCATGGCATAACGGATGTTCGAGTAATCTCTGTGGAAGGCCAATTAACAGATCACTATAATCCTGCGGACAAAACAGTGAACTTGTCCAACGATGTTTTTCACGGTCGAAATGCCGCCGCTGCCGCAGTATCTGCACACGAATGTGGCCACGCAGTCCAGCACGCGCGAGCGTATTCTTTTTTAGAATTCAGAAGCGCCATGGTGCCCATGTTAAATGTGGCGAATGGATTTATGCCCATCTTATTGATGATCGGCATGTTTGTACTTTATTCTACTGGAAGTGTCCTTTTATTGACCATTGGCGTTGCGCTTTTTGCCCTAGCTACACTCTTTAGCTTTGTGACTTTACCTGTTGAATTTGACGCATCAAATCGTGCTTTGGCTTGGATCAAAGAAAAAGGAATTGTCACACCCACGGAATATGAAATGTCAAAAGACGCACTTTGGTGGGCAGCTATGACATATGTGGTCGCTGCACTGGGCATGTTAGCCCAATTGCTTTACTACT
>CAIZMB010000102.1 GCA_903933935.1 uncultured Cytophagaceae bacterium | reverse complement strand
CATTTCCAATTTATATTCAAAGGGCGTCAATATATGAGGCAATACATTGATTAAAAGCACAAATGCTGGCAAAAAATGCAAATAATCCCAGCCTCTAAGTCTTGCATCTCCTCCATTCAGCGTAGTTCTAAAATAAAAATATAAGCTAGGGCCAGAAATTGCATAAAGGGGCATCGTATTAATAAAAAAAATCGCTACCAAAATAGGCGATTTTGAGTTCGTAATGGAATGACTTCCAATGCCATACAAGCTATTAATCAGAAAAAAAATGATCAGATAAATATTAGCCCGATTGGTTTTATTTAAGAAAAATAATAAAACAAAGGATATGATAAATGCTGCATTAGAAATGCTTAATAACATAGGCGGTTTTTTTTAATACTTAGGACTTCTAAATATTACAAATCATTATTAGTTAACCAAATTTAAACATGATTTAAATCAGTTTCTTGGTCAAATCTAAAAAATCAAAGGAGTGAAATAGGGACAAAAATGTGCCCATATAATCAAATTAGATTACATTAAAGGCAAGTCTCCTAAATTTTGAATGTCGATTAATTTCTCTCGACAATTTGTTGGTCTGCGATTAACTGCTTCTTAAGAATTTCATAAGAAAGCTTTTGCGGGCTCGTCTTATGTTCGATAGAAAGCACTGCGGCAGTGGCGGCCGACTGGCCTAAAATCATAAAAACGGGTTCCATTCGAATCGATCCATAGGCAATGTGGGTACTGGACATGCATACGGGGACCAACAAATTACCACACTCATTTTCTTTGGGGATAATCGACCCATAGGCAATCGAGTAAGGCTTTAATGGGGCTACACCGATGTCCCCTTCGTTTTGAACATACCCATCTTTAGTCACAAATCGCTGCGCATTATGTGCGTCCAAAGCATAGGATCCCATTCCTACAGGATATGGCACTTGAGTTTTTCCTAAGGCATCCGCTTCTTTCATGATGAATTCGCCGCGCATACGTCGGGCTTCGCGGACGTAAATTTGATGTGGCCAACCGCCATTTTGGACAAATTCGTCCTTCGCTAAACCCCACGTTTTCATCTTTTCTTGGACTTCCGCAGGAACACGAGAGTCGTTTTGTAAAAAGTACATCAAACCCTTTTGATATAACTGATGCTCCTTTAAAATCGCCTTTCTTCTCGTATATGAGGCTTCTGGATAATCATAATTTTTGCCAATAAAATCGGTGCTGAAAGGACCATGATTATTGGTATCCGTTTTTCTGTTAGGAATGAAATCAAATTTGTCAAAAGTTTCGCGCCAACCGCTTGCAAAAACGCGTACATAAAGTTCATAGCGTGCAGGATCATAGCCCACTGGTTTTGCAAAAGGAATTCGGTTGTCAGGATGATTACTCAAACACATACGGTAGCAATACGCCTGAATTTTATGATCCCCAGATCCGTTGATGCCAGGAGATTCGGACGATATTTCGGGCAACAAGCCACTGCTCGGATCACCCATAATTTTATAGGGACTAATTTTCGATTTAAAATAATGGCCATGCTGAAAAACTCCTACTTGGACGCCATTCCATTGTTCCCCAAACATTGAATTAGCCTCACGGCCCACATGATATTTAACCCCAGCTAAGGCCATCAAATCGCCTTCATACGTGGCGTCAATGAACATTTTTCCTTGGTACGTCTTACCTGAAAGCATTCGAATGGACTGAATTTTTCCATCCTTCTTTTTGATGCCTTTTGAGCTTCGATCTAGCCATTCATTTCTAAATATTTGAATCCCAAATTCCTTGGCATACTCTTCAAAAATCTGTTCCGCCGCATGTGGTTCAAAAATCCACATAGTCCGATTGGCCCCATCCATCGCCACAGTCCCTTGGCCTTTGTTGCCATATTCAGATTTTTTCTGCCAAATCCAATTCGAATCTTTTTGATAATGCTGATAAACACGTTGGTAAAAATCACGCGCTAATCCTCCAATCACTTCCTTATTTCCCGTATCCGTAAAACCTAATCCACCAGAAGTCAAGCCGCCCAAATGCGTATCAGGACAAACCATTAAGACCGATTTCCCCATTTTTTTTACTTGGACCGCCGCAATGACTGCAGATGCATTGCCTCCATAAATGATCACATCTGCTGATCTGATTTGGGAGAAAAGGAAATAGGGCAGCAATAGAATGAGTACAATTAGGTTCCGTTTCATTAGACTTTGAAGATTATATTTTTACGTTTAAATATAGATAAAATAACAAACCAAATCACAAGGTAAACAAATGCGCCGGCCAATGAAGCCCAGCGCAAATCAGTAAAAAAGGGTTGAATTGCTTGTCGGTATACATACGAAATAAACCCCAATTCTGTATGTTCTGGATCTCCAGAAACAGGAATTTTAATCATATTCAAGGCCCTTGGGATGATGCCTGAAAAGAAAAAAATAAGCATCGGATTAACGCCGAAAATAACAAAAACCGAAGTCCACTTTTTGATATTTCTTTGTTCAATCAATTCGTGCAAAATGCCCAAAAATAAAAAAGCAAACCCTGAAGATACGAGTACAAATGAACTGGTCCAAAGGGATTTGTTGATCGGGAAATATGGATCCCAACAAAGTCCTAATCCTACGCAAACAATTCCGATCACCATTAAATACAGACTATTCCGCGCTTGTGAACGCATCAAAATTTTACCTGCAAAAATACCGGAAATGCCGGTGGACAAAGCTGGAATGGTACTTAAAATCCCCTCGGGATCCCAGGTTTTTGAGGTGGCCCATAAATGTCCAGGCAATACATAATGATCAAGCCAAGCGGCTAAATTTTTACCCACTTCTACGTTGGCCGCACCAAAGCCGGGAACGGGAATTTGTGTCATTAACACAAAATATACTATAAGAAAAAAGATGCCCAAAGCCCCCAGAAAGCGTGATGAGCAAAAATGATACAATAAACTGATGATAAAAAAGACGAGCGAAATTCGTTGAAGTACCCCAGGAATTCTCACATGTTCAAAAGATTCAAAGCCGCCAAAACACAAAAAAATGGTTAGCAAAAATAGCCCAATGGCTACATAAAATTGTTTTTTAACCGCATAATTTCCGAGCAATAAAACCGTCATGATGGCCGTGTAAATTAACCGGATGGCCAACAACCCTAAACCTGATAATTCGCCTATTTTAATCCGTGAAAAAAAAGCGAGCGCCATCCCTAATAAAAAAATCCGAAGCGTTCTTGTGATTAATTTTTTCCAGTCTAATGTTCGTTCTGGATTTGACAACACCACTGAAATCCCGACAATAAATAGAAAGAAAGGAAAGACTAAATCGGTGGGGGTCCAACCATGCCAAGCGGCATGTTCGAGAGGTGGAAAAATGTGTCCCCAATCGCCGGGATTATTCACGATCGTCATCATCATGATGGTCAATCCACGAAGCACATCTACCGAAATAATTCTTGGTTTTTCCATACACAGATTTTCTATGATCACATCATTTTGCCCCGGACGCTGTTTAAATTCGAATGGTTTTAATTACTTTGATTTCGCCATTCATACGGACACGTACGGACGGGAAATTTTTAGATTTTATCTTCACATTTTTTACTTGGCCTCCCTCCCATTGCATGGAGATTTCGAAACCACCCCGTGCTTTTAAACCGGATACTTTTCCTGAAGACCAAGCTTTGGGAACAGCGGGCAAGAGTTCGATTAAATCAGGGGTCGACTGGACTAACATTTCAGCAACGGCTGCGGAGCCACCAAAATTTCCGTCAATTTGGAAGGGAGGATGTGCGTCAAATAAATTGGGATAAGTTCCTCCGCCTCGTTGGTAATTCACTTTCACCCCATCGGGTTCTACATATTTTAATAGTTCGCGGTACATTTTATACGCATGGTCTCCGTCTTTTAAGCGTGCCCATAAATTGATGCGCCAACCTTTTGACCAGCCCGTGGTTTCGTCGCCTTTAATTTCCAAGGTTTTTTTGGAGGCTGCGGCGATGGCTGGTGTTTGATCCACCGTCACGTGAGTACCCGGATAAAGGCCATACAAATGACTTTGGTGGCGATGCTTGGGGTCGACATCCTCCCAATCAAAATACCATTCTTGTAAATTTCCTGCAGCACCAATTTGGTATGGCAACATCTTCGCCAATGCATCTTCTAGCGATTTTTGGAAAGCCGGATCTTTCTTCAATATCTTTTCCGCTTGAATCATGTCTAAAAATAATTCCCGAATCATGGCTAAATCAGCCGTTCCGCCATAAGCTGTTTCCCCTTTGTAGCCCGTTGGCGTAATAAATCGATTTTCTGGCGAGGTAGAAGGCGAGGTAATTAAACGCCCTTTTGAATCTGGAATCAGCCATGCCAAACAAAATTCCGCCGCACCTTTCATCAAAGGATACGCATTCTCTGCTAAAAATTTCTTGTCTTGGCTAAACAAATAATGCTCCCATAAATGCGCAGATGCCCATGCACCTCCGAGTGGCCAGTTGGCCCAACTCGGACTTCCCGTTCCAAAATCTCCCACAGGATTTGTCATCGCCCAAATATCTGAATTGTGGTGGCAGGTCCATCCTGGCAAATTATAAAAAGTCTTTGCGGTGACGCGGCCAGTTTTTTCTAAGTTATCAATGAACAATAAAAAAGATTGATGCATTTCGGATAGGTTCGTGTTTTCGGCCAACCAGTAATTTTCCTCGGCATTGATGTTCATCGTGTAATTGCTCGACCAAGGCGGTTGGATGTGTGGGTTCCACAAACCTTGTAAATTGGCAGGAACTCCTTTTGTCCGAGAACTTGATATCAACAAATATCGGCCAAATTGGAAGTATAAAGACTCCAAATAGGGATCCGATTCTCCTTTGGCATAACGCTTTAAACGGTCATCTGTAGGCAAATCTGGTGCATTTTCAGTCCCTGCTAAATACAATGAAACCCGATTAAAATAGGTCTGATAATCTTTAAGGTGACGGTCGGTCAAATTCTGAATGCCTTTTATGCTGGCCTCTTGAATTTGCTTTTGAACAATGGCATGATCATCGCGTCCCTGCGTTACTGGATTTTTATCAAAGCCATTAAAAGAGGTAGCTATGCTGACTAAAACCACGGCTTCTGTGGCCCCGGAAAGCGTTAAAGTTGTATCTGTGCGCGATACTTTTCCGTCGGTGGATTGCAATAAAACATCCGTCGAAAAGCGCGTCCCTTTATCATCCGAAAACAGAATGGGATTTCCCTTTTTACGCACATAATTAGGCTCAGCTCGTACGGGTGCAACACCCTTAAAATGCAAATGATTGATGGTAGAAGTGCCACTAAATTTAAGTTGGGAATTAAATCGAACGGTAAAATTCAATCCGTTTTTTTGTTGGCTCGTTAGGTGAATCACAAAAACTTTATCGGGATGTGAAACAAAATATTCGCGCTTAATTTTATTGCCGTTGACTTCGTGATTGACCGTAGCGATGGCGCGTTCTAAATCCAATTCTCGGTAATAATTGGAGCTTTGATTAGGCTGAAAGTCTAAGTATAAAGTTCCCAATGGGGCATATGACTCAGAAAACTTACCTTGTATTTTCTTTACGAGCGAATCTGCCAGTTTGTAATTTTCTTGCTTTAGCGCTTCGCGAACACCCGGCAAATGCTTGAAGGCCTCTTTGTTCATGTATGGGTCCACGGGCTCGCCAGACCAAAGCGTTAAATCGTTTAAGAAAATTTTATCGGTATCTGTTCCCCCAAAAACGGTGGCTCCCTGAGTTCCATTTCCTAAAACCAAAGCCTCCTCAAAATACCTCGCTGGTTTATTGTACCATAACTTTAATTTTTTGGGCAAGGTTTGGGCTGTTGTTGGCTTTGGAGCCGCAATCATTGATAGCGGAACTAAAATAGCAACGACCAGGTAATTGATCATTTTCATGCGTTATATCGATTAATTTTTTTAATGGAATATCTTTGGGGGTAAGGGGGTAATTTCAAATTCCCTATAAATTCAATGCTTTTAATTTCGCTAAACCTGTTTTTGCCACCAGCAAAGCATCTTGTTGGTATAGCGTTTTGTTAAATAACTCAAGCGATAAAATGACAGGCTGGGAGGAAGGTTTTAATAGCCCAACAATCCTCTTAATAGGTGCTTCGCCGTCACCTGCATAAATACGGTCCGCATCGGTGATGACTCCAGGTTTCATGGTGGTTACATAGTCGTTGACGTGGAAAATTTCAATCGCATTTTCACCCACTAAATGCAAGCAATCATGGCTAGAGTCTCCCTTATAAATCTGAAACACGTCGAGCAATAATCGGGCAGCGGGGTGGCCAGCTTCTGCGGCAACAAATAGCACATCAGCCACACGATTCAGGTTTTTAGAATGTCCCCACATTTCTAATTGGGGAATGACCGACATCGAAACCCCTAGATCCAAAATAGTCCGGTAGCGTTCTGCGGCACGACGAAGGTCTAAGCCCGCCTCTTTTGTGGCACCCATTGGAGGCGCGGCGGTACGGTGGCAACCTAATTGGGCCAGAAGGTCCATTTCTCGTTTTAATTGCTCAATTCCGTTGGCACGGACAGATTCGTCGTCGACAATCCACTGAGCAAAGCCGATGGCATTTTGAACTTTGATACCTAGGTCCGCGATGCGTTTGCGTGCATCTGCGATGGTACCCCCTGATTTAAGGTAGGTTTCCAGGGTAGGCACCCAAATTTCACAATGTTTATATCCGGCTTGAGCGGCCACTTCGAGTTCCTTGATGAAGCCCAGTTTTTGGCCCATGATGGTACTCATGTTGAGGGAAAATTCGAACTTATTTTTGGCAGCGGCCAAGGTATTGGCTGCCGAGTTAGATTTTGCTTCTGTTAGGGAAGGAATAAGCGCCATTCCGGCGGCAGTTCCAGACGCTTTAATCAGCGTACGACGACTCATTTGCATCATAATTTATATAGGTTTGATGCAAATTAAGGATAAATAAAAAGAACAAAAAATAATTTTACTCTTGATACGATTCGCCGGCCTTAAAACTATTCTCAATAACAGGTAGGCTTGGGTTGTCGAACACCTCTCCGCCATTGATATCCCTTTAGGTATCTCGATTAAATCCTGCTCTAAACAAAAATTGAATACACATAATTTACCTATATTTGCAAGTTAAAAATAAATGAAAATTAAGCATGAAAGATATTAAGACGGCTGAGGCCTTTGCTACCTCGTGGAATAACCTTCCAGTAGGATCTGTATATACCTTTGATCAATTTGAAGATTGGTTTACACCGCTGCAAAAATCTGATTTAAAAGGCAAAGAAGTGCTTGAATTAGGCTGTGGAAATGCTAGTTTATTAGTCCATGCGACTCAGTGGGAGCCGGCAAATTTAGTGGGTATTGACTTGGGCGAGAGTATCTTGTCGGCGAATCAAAATATGTCACAAACGGGCTATAAAAACTTTCGGATTGAAAAGGCTGATTTAACGGAATACCGAGCGCCTGAAAAATTTGATTTGGTGTATTCCATTGGCGTGTTGCATCATTTAAAAAATCCAGTGGAAGGGTTTACCTCGGCGGTTGAAAATACCAAACCAGGAGGAGCTTTTCATTGCTGGGTCTATGCCAAAGAGGGCAATGGATTAATTATTTGGGTGGTCGATCCGATCCGAAAGTTGGCGTCTAAATTGCCTTGGTGGATCAATAAATATTTGATTGCTACACCGCTATCCTTTTTATATTTTCTGTATGCACATTTCATTGTGGCATTGGGCATTTCCTTTATGCCGCTTTATGCCTATAGCCAATGGATTTGCAAGCGTAATTTTATGTTTTTCAGGCATGTAGCCTTTGACCAGTTGGTGACTCCACAAACGAAATACATCGACCGAGCAACCATCGAAAACTGGTTGGCGGTCAATGAAAAAGTAGATTCCGCTAACACCTACATTATCTTCCGTAATGGGAATTCGTGGAAGTTTGGGGGGAAGGTGAAGTAGGGAGTGGATTATTGTGATCTTTACCGACAATTAGTCGAAATTTAATATCAAGTGTCAAAAATAGGATATTGTCAAAATAAGTGGCTAAAAATCAAAATTGATACTTTTAAAATAAATAAAACATACCTTCAGCATAAAATCCTTTTCTATAATCAAGACCAGTTAGTGAATATAGGTTTTGAAACTCAATTAAAATTAATTGCTAAATAACTGTAATTTTAAAAGACTCTACCTAAAATTAATACACTTATGCAAAAACAAAAAAATACCATTTGCCCTATTTGTAGTTCAAACAAATACAAAATCTTATGGGAAACTAATAGCAAAGTTGCAGCACAACACTATATTTTAATTGAAAAAGATCCAAGAAAATTTAATTTATTAAAATCCCATATAGAAAATCTTTGGGGACAAAATGATTGTAAAATTGTAGAGTGTGAATTCTGTGACTTCTGCTACAGCGATCCATTTGTTGCAGGGGATGAACTAATTTATACTATTGCTTACAATAGATCAAGTTATCCATCTTGGAAATGGGAATTTCAGCAAACTTATGATATTTTAGAAAAATCTTCTAAAAATGACCTGAAACTCATTGAAATTGGAGCTTGTGATGGAAGATTCGTAAAAAGAATAGCATCAAATATTTTAAAAAGAGAAAATATTTACTGTACTGAATTTTCTAAATTTGGGAAACAAGAAATAGAAAAAAGTGGAATAAAATGTTTCAACAAGGATTTTAGAAACTTTACTTCTACAGATTTTGATGAAAAATTTGATATTATTTGCATGTTTCAGGTACTAGAACATTTAGATAAAATCGATTTAACATTTCAAAAATTAAACTGGCTTTTGAAAAGTGGAGCAAGCCTTTTTATTGCAGTACCTAATTCAGAAAGAATTGAATTTAATGAAAAAAAAAAACAAGGACCTAGTGTTAATTATTTAATTGATTTAACATTTAATAAAAATGCTATACCAGAAGGCAATGTTATTCATTTAAACTCATTATATAATGATAAAACAATATCTGGATACATAGACAAGGGATTGTTATTTGACTTTAAACGTGCAGGGGATCATGAACAGGCAAATTCAGCAAAATACCTGACATCTAT
Source organism: uncultured Cytophagaceae bacterium (assembly GCA_903933935.1). GTDB lineage: Bacteria > Bacteroidota > Bacteroidia > Cytophagales > Spirosomataceae > Aquirufa. The sequence goes on along the minus strand of CAIZMB010000102.1, from coordinate 45 downwards.
AGATGAATACAAATACACTATTTTTTCAACAATCGATATTCTCTG
>CAIZMB010000101.1 GCA_903933935.1 uncultured Cytophagaceae bacterium | reverse complement strand
TTTTTTGATGAATTAGAAATACGAAAGCCTAATTATTTTTTAAATGCTGCTTCATCGGGGGCCATTGAGACTATTTCAAATGTATTAGTTAAGGTAGATGAAGTATTGGAAGCGGAAAAGCCCGATGCCTTATTGCTATTAGGGGATACAAATAGCGGCCTAGGCATTATTGCTGCTAAAAAACGCAAAATTCCAATTTTTCATATGGAAGCTGGAAATCGTTGCTTTGATCAGCGAGTTCCTGAAGAGGTAAACAGAAAGATTATTGATCATCTTTCTGATATCAATATGCCCTATAGTTCAATTGCAAGGGAATATTTATTGAGCGAAGGATTACCCCCTGATCAGATAATAAAAACGGGAAGTCCAATGCTTGAGGTGTTATCTTTTTATAAAGAAAAAATAAAGTCATCGCAAATTCTGAAAACACTTAATGTTGAGTCAAATAAATATTTTGTTTTAAGTACCCATAGAGAAGAAAATGTAGACCAAACAGAAAAACTTAAAGAGGTTTGTGCAGTTTTAAATGTCCTATCTGAAAGCTATAATTATCCTATTTTATTTTCTTTGCATCCGCGTACTCAAAATAGATTAGAAAAGTTGAATGTCAAATTGCATCCATTAGTTCAAATTATGAAGCCTTTAGGATTTTTTGATTATATTCATTTACAACAAAATGCCTTTTGTGTAATTTCTGATAGTGGTACTATAACGGAAGAGTCATCAATTTTGGGATTCCCTGCAATTAATATTAGGGATGCGCATGAACGTCCAGAAGGAATGGAAGAAGGTGCTGTTATTTTAACTGGAATAAATTTGAAAACAGTTTTAGATTCAATCAATTACGTAACAAGCGATGCATCTAAATTTCAATCTAGAGAAATTGTGAAAGATTATAATGTCGCTAATGTTTCGGATAAGGTCTTAAAGATTATTTTTAGTTATACTGGTTTTGTAAATAATCGAGTTTGGAAAAAATAGAAAATCTTGATTCTCCTTTAGTTAGCATAATTATTCCTGTTTATAATGGAGCTAATTATTTAGATGAAGCTATAAATTCTGCTTTAAATCAGACATATCCAAATATCGAGATTTTGGTTATAAATGATGGGTCAAACGACAATGGTGCCACATCATTAATTTCCAAAAAATATAAAAATAGAATTAGGTATTTTGAAAAATCTAATGGTGGTGTTTCTACAGCTTTAAATTATGGAATTGAAAGATCAGAAGGAGAATGGATATTATGGTTGAGTCATGATGATATATTTTTACCCAATCGGGTATTGGATGATATTAATTTTGCAAATGAAAATCCAGCTATTGAAATAATTTATTCTGATTTTGCAACAATTGATTCCAAAGGGAAAGTAATTGAATTTATTAAATATGAAGAAAGGCATATTAATACTTTACAAGATATGATTGTTGCCAATGGCCTACACTTTTGCGCTTTATCATTTAAAAAGAGAGTCTTATTAAAAACTGGTCATTTTAACGAATATAATCGTACTATGCAAGATGTTGAAATGGCATTAAAATTCAGCAATAATTTTACTTTATTTCATAATAAAGATAGACTAAATACACATATACGAATATTGCCCCTAAAATTATTTGCTAAATTTAACAAGTATATTATTTCGGATATGAATCATATAAGTAATTATATTGGCAAAAAAGAAGTCATAGATAATTATTTTTATCAATTAGAAAAAACTGGGAAAAGTCTTTTTTATGGCTCTTTTATTCTAGGGAATTATTTCAGATTTTTAGGAAATTCAAATAAGTCAAATATTTTTTTTAAAAAGGCGTTTAATGATTTTCAAACACCTATTTCTGAAAAAGTTAAATATTATGTAAAGTATGTAATTTCCAAATATAAAACTCCGAAAAATCGATTGCGATTCCTTTTTTTAATTTCACTTTTTTCAAGGCTAAAAAATACATAAAGTATTTTTTAGCCTTAATAATCAATTTTTACAAATTAATTTTTTTAGTCTCATTTGATAATTATTTGCCAATTATGAAATTTCAAAAGATTTATATAGTTACATTTTTGGTAGCAATTTTTGTTCGAATTTGTATAATTTTTTTTACTCCCCAGGCGAATAAACTGACAGATATATTAATTTATAGAGATGCTGGACAATTAGTTGTTAATGGAATAAATCCTTATGATTATGAAGACCAAAAAGAATTAAGGAATTATTTTAGGACTGATAGTGTCTCTTTTAATAAATATACAAGTAGAGACCAAGGTTCGTGGGACTTTTGCGCGGGAAGTTGTCTCCCAATGGCAACATTATTTTTTGGGGGAATTGAATACTTATTCCCATCTTCACAAGCATATAGGTATATTTTCGCATTTTTCGATAGTTTATTAGCTATTTTAGTCCTAGCAATTGTAATTAATAAATGGAAATTAGGTTCTTCGAGTAGCAGAAATAATGAAATTCATAGCAAGTTTAAAAATTACCTACCTTTAATAATTGGTTTATGCTTAGGGGCAATTTCACCAGTTTTTTTACTGAATGGAACTATTAACCCTGAATATAAAGGGATTGGACTCTTGTTAATTTTATCTGCAATTTATTTTTCTGATAAATCTCTAAAAAAATATAGTATTCTTTTAAGTCCATTATTATTAGGGTTCTCTATTTCTTTTATTGGTCTTGGCATATTTATTGTACCAATTTGTTTTTATAA
>CAIZMB010000100.1 GCA_903933935.1 uncultured Cytophagaceae bacterium | reverse complement strand
GCTATTTTTGTGATTTCGGGAAATCTTTTGGGATCAAAATTTCCTCCTGAAATAATGCATACGACAACCTTATTTTTTATTTGATCCTGAATCAGGTCTAAACCAGCCACGCTTAAAGCACCGGCAGGCTCCACAATCATGCCTTTCATGGCATATAAATCGAGCATAGTTTGACAAAGATGATTTTTATCGACGGTCAATATTTGATTGATTCCGTCAAGACATATCGAAAAATTATGAGCGCCCACCTGTTTGACTGAAGCCCCGTCCACAAATTTATCAATTTCATTTAAGTGAATTAATTCACGTGCCCGAATACTTTCGGACATCGAAGGAGCACCCGAGGGCTCCAAACCTACTAAATTAGTGTCCGGTGAAAGCTCGCGCAAAACCAAACTGGCGCCAGCGGCTAAACCACCACCACCCACAGGAACCATTAAATAATCTAGTTTTTGACCTAATTGCTCCAAAATCTCCAATGTGACCGTTGCTTGACCTGCAATAATATCAAAGTCATCAAAGGGGGGAATGTAAATTGCTTTTTGAGCCTCGCAAAATTTCCGAGAGGCATCAAAAGCTTCGTCATAGGTTTCGCCTACTAAATTAATTCGGATGTATTCCTGACCGAAAAACCGAACGGCCTCAAGCTTCTGAATGGGGGTGGATTTAGGCATAAAAATATTGCCCTTTATTTTCATTTTTGCACAGGCAAAAGCGACCCCTTGTGCGTGATTACCAGCAGAAGCCGCGACAATTCCTTGAGACCTTAATGATTCTGGAATATTTGAAATTTTAAAATAGGCTCCACGGATTTTATAGGATCTTACGGTTTGTAAATCCTCTCGTTTTAAAAAAACTTGGGAACCATAGCGATCAGAAAGGGAAACCGAGTACTCTAAAGGTGAGCGCTTGACTACGCCTTCTAATAATAGCGCCACCTTTTTTATTTCTGATATGCTAGGAACAGTAATAAGTTTGTTGAATTCCATGCCCCCAAATTTACAAAAAAAAGGAGGTGCAATTTGCACCTCCTTAAATAACTTTTTTGCAAAGAAAATTTGCAAAAAATCGCTAATAATTAGTTGTTTTCAGGGCGCAAGCTACGTACAGCAGCTCCCGCTCTCCACATTTCAGACTCACGCATTTCAGTTAATTCGGCTTCTAATTTAACCCGGTAATCAGGTTGAGAATTCAAATCAATCGAACGTGCAGCCTCTGCTTGTGTCTTCACTGAATTATATAATTTTTCAAAAACGGGTTTAGTTGCATCACGGAAAGGTTTCCACCAATCCAAAGCACCCCTTTGAGCCGTTGTTGAGCAGTTGGCATACATCCAATCCATTCCATTTTCTGCCACTAAAGGCATCAATGATTGCGTTAATTCCTCAACTGTTTCATTGAATGCTTCTGAAGGAGAATGACCATTAGCTCTTAATACTTCGTATTGAGCAGCAAAAATTCCTTGGATAGCACCCATCAATGTACCACGCTCACCTGTTAAATCAGATGTTACTTCTTTGTAAAAATCGGTTTCAAACAAATAGCCTGAACCTACACCAATCGCCATGGCGATACATTTTTCACGGGCTTTTCCTGAAGCATCTTGGTAGATAGCAAAAGAAGAATTCAATCCTTTTCCCGCCACAAACATACGGCGTAGAGAAGTACCTGAACCTTTAGGGGCAGCTAAAAACACATCCACATCTGCTGGAGGGATAATACCCGTTTTTTCTTTGTAGGTAATTCCAAAGCCATGAGAGAAATAAAGTGACTTTCCAGCCGTTAAATATTTCTTCACGGTAGGCCATAACTCAATTTGAGCTGCATCTGATAATAGGTAACAAATAATCGTACCTTTTTCTAATGCCTCTTCGATTTCAAATAAGGTTTCCCCTGGAACCCAGCCATCCGCAACGGCCTTGTCATAGGTTTTTCCTTTTCTTTGACCTACAATTACATTCAGGCCATTATCCTTCATGTTTAATGCTTGGCCCGGACCTTGCACTCCATACCCGATCACCGCAATGGTTTGATCTGATAATACTTGCCTAGCTTTCTCTAATGGAAACTCTTCTCTAGTAACTACGTCTTCTACAACACCTCCGAAATTAATCTTTGCCATTTTAATTCTTGTTTAATTTATTATTCTTTCATTTTATACAATTTCCCAATTACCTTCTTCAGGTAAAAACTCGACTAAGCCTTTCTCCGTTTTTCCCACCGCCACTCGTCCAGACTTAACATATTCTAATATTTCCCAATTTTTCATGTAGGAATAAAACTCGTGAATTTCTTCTTCGGTCCCATTTTTTTCTACCACCACATATTCCAAGCCCCAATGAACCACCTTAGCATTCCAATCTAAATTAATCGTTTTAACATCCAAAGGTTCGCTTCCCAAAGGTGTCGAAATCTTAAATAATGCAATTTCATTAAATACAATCTCATCATCCAAATAACCAAAAACAGCTAATACATCTGTGATTTTTCGTATTTGCCTAACTAGCTTTTCAACAAACTCACGGCTTTGACTGCGAATGACAATCGTAAATCGAGATACCCCTTTTCGCTCTGTCTCAGAAACAGTTAAGCATTCAATATTAATCCGACGGCGGGTAAAGATAATCGTGATTCGGTTTAATAAACCAACCGTATTTGTCGTAAAAACAGAAATCGTATAATTTGTTAACATAATTTACTCTAGCCTAATACTCGTTACGCAACCTCCCGCAGGAACCATTGGAAATACATTTTCTTCTTTTTCACAAACAATTTCCAATAAATAGGGCTTATCAGAGTTCAATAATGTATCTAAAGATTCACTCAATAAACTTCGATCACTTACTTTATGACCATCAATCCCAAAACCCTTAGCAATCGTAATAAAATCCGGATTTTGTAATTCTACAAAGGAATAGCGATTGTCAAAAAACAACTGTTGCCATTGACGAACCATTCCTAAGAAATTATTATTTAAAATGATAATTTTAACGGGAAGACCACTTTGTGCAATCGTACCCAATTCCTGCAAGGTCATTTGAAAACCGCCATCTCCAATCACAGCCACAACTTCCCGATGAGGAACCGCTACTTTAGCTCCAAATGCAGCTGGCAACGCAAATCCCATGGTACCCGCACCCCCAGAGGTGACGATTGAATTTTGCTTTTTAAATCGATAATATCGATTCGTAATCATTTGATGTTGACCTACATCGGTCACAACCACAGCCTCTCCCTTCGTTTTATTTGACAACAAGGCTACCGCCTCACCCATCTTGATATGATTCCCTTCATGGAACAAATCCTTCTTCGTTATCTTATCGTACTCTTCATCATCGTATTTTTTAAATTCAGCACGCCACTCAGAGTGATCTGCCTTTTTAACCAAAGGCAATAATGCTTTTAAAGCTGCTTTCGCATCTCCTACCACCGGTGCATCCGCTTTCACGTTTTTATCTACCTCACTAGGATCTATTTCAATGTGAATTACTTTGGCTTGTTTGGCGTAGGTCGATAAATCACCCGTGATTCGATCATCAAATCGCATTCCTATTGCAATCAATAAATCACAAGAGTTAGTCAAAACATTTGCTCCATAATTTCCATGCATGCCGGGCCAACCAACAAAAAGAGGGTGGTCAGCATCCATGGCCGACATCCCTAAAAGCGTCGTAGCTACAGGTATGCCAGTTTTATCAACAAACTCATTTAATTCTTTTTCAGCTCCTGAAATTAAAATTCCATGGCCAGCCAAAATATAAGGACGTTTGGCCGCATTAATTAATTTAGCCGCTGCCTCCACATGCTCAGCTTTTGGCTCCACACGAGGTTTATAAGAAATTAACGATTTACACAATTTATACTGATAGGGAATCGTCATTAAATCAGTTTGTGCCGTACGTGTTATGTCAATCAAAACGGGTCCTGGTCGGCCAGTTTCCGCAATATAAAATGCTTTGGCTATTATTTCCGGAATCTCGTTGGCATCAACTACCTGATAATTCCACTTAGTCACCGGCATTGACATCCCGATCACATCACATTCTTGAAAGGCATCTGTGCCCAACAAATTTGCTTTTACTTGGCCCACAATGCAAACCATCGGGGTAGAATCCAACATTGCATCTGCAATAGGCGTAATTAAATTGGTTGCCCCAGGACCTGAAGTCACTAAACAAACACCTGCCTTGTTCAACATTCGAGCATAGCCTTGAGCGGCATGTCCAGCACCTTGTTCGTGGCGAACTAATATATGTTTTAACCGATCTTGATAATCAAAAAGCGCATCATAGGTTGGCATAATAGCGCCACCCGGATATCCAAAAATGGTATCTACCCCCTGCTCAACCAGTGACTGCATGATGGCCTGAGCACCCGACAAAAATTTCTTTTGTTCAGGTTGGTTTGATTCAGCAGTTTGGGTTTGGGTTTGTCCCATGTTTAATCAGAATTTTATTTTAAAATATAATCGAATGGCTAATTTAAGTCTTCAAAATTTAGAAAAAAACCTAAATCGAAAATTTTTACAAATCAGTGACACATCCTAAGCTAGCGGAAGCCACATTTTTAATGTACTTACGCAAAACCCCTGAAGTATGTGGTGAAACGATTGGCTTCCATAATTTACGCCTTTCAGCCAATTCCTCGTCCGAAACATGTAAGATGATTTTATTTTCAACGGCGTCGATGGTGATTTTATCACCGTCTTGAACAAGCCCTATGTTTCCACCATCAAACGCTTCAGGCGTTACGTGACCTACTACAAATCCATGAGTACCTCCTGAAAAACGTCCATCGGTAATCATCGCCACACTATTTCCCAAACCAGCACCCATTAAAGCTGATGTTGGCTTCAACATCTCTGGCATCCCAGGTCCGCCCTTAGGCCCTTCATTCCTGATGACAACCACATGGCCCGCTTTAATTTCTCCTTTTGACAAATACTCCATCACTTCTTCTTCCCGATTACACACTTTGGCTAATCCCTCAAAACGCTCACCCTCTTTTCCTGTAATTTTAGCTACAGCACCTTCTGTGGCCAAATTACCGTACAATATTTGAATATGCCCCGTTGGTTTTAATGGCTGCTCAATAGGGTAAATTATTTTCTGTGTGTCAAAATTCAAATCGGGAGCCTCCGCCAAATTTTCAGCCATGGTCTTTCCTGTTACAGTCAAACACTCCCCATGTAAAAATCCTTTTTGCCACAGGTATTTTAATATGGCCGGCATTCCTCCGATCGCCAACACATCCTCCATATAATATTTCCCTGAAGGTTTTAAATCAGCAATCAATGGCGTACGATCCGAAATATCTTGGATATCCTTCATGGTAAAGGATACTCCCGCCGAATGAGCAATAGCCAAATAATGCAAAACTGCGTTCGTTGAACCTCCTAAGGCCATCACTACCGTCATTGCATTTTCAAATGCATGTCGGTTCATGATATCTCTAGGACAAATATTTTTTTCTAGCAATACTTTCATTGCCGCACCAATGGCTAAACACTCCTCTTTTTTCCCTTCATGTGTAGCTGGATATGACGATGAATTAGGCAATACTAAACCCATTGCCTCCATCGAAGAAGCCATGGTATTCGCCGTATACATACCTCCGCAAGCTCCAGCTCCTGGTATCGAATTGCGAATCACCCCCTCATAATCTTCATCAGAAATAGTACCCGCATATTTTTTACCTAAGGCCTCAAATGCCGAGACAATATCCAATTTTTCTCCTTTATACGTACCTGAACGTATCGTTCCTCCGTAAACCAACATACCCGGACGGTTCAATCTCGCCAAAGCCATCATAGCACCCGGCATATTTTTATCACAACCCACCACAGCAATAACGCCATCGTACCATTGCGCACCCACTACATTTTCAATCGAATCTGCAATAATATCCCTTGAAGGAAGTGAATAACTCATTCCATCATTGCCATTCGTCATTCCATCTGAAACTCCTATCGTATGAAAAATGAGACCGACCATCCCATTTTCTTGAATACCCTTCTTCACATGAACCGAAAGGCCATTTAAATGCATATTACAAGGATTACCTTCATAACCTGTACTTGCAATACCAATTTGGGCTTTATTCATATCTTCAGAAGTCAAACCGATGCCATAAAGCATCGCTTTAGCAGCTGGATTCGTGATTTCTTGCGTAAGTGTTCTTGAGAATTTATTTAATGACATAAGGCTTTTGATCAAATTTTTTCAAATTACAAATATAGGTAAAGCAATTTGTTCTTCCTTAAATTTTGCCAAAGAATATATGGCAAATCAAGGATTAACAAAATAAATACTAATCAAAATTTAAATACTCAACGGTTTATTCTCTCCGACCTGTTGGCGCCACATGGCATAATACAAACCTTTTACCTCGAGAAGACTTTCGTGATTCCCCTGCTCGACAATGCGACCTTTTTCAAGTACATATATTCTAGTTGCATGCATGATGGTGGACAAACGGTGAGCAATCAATATCGTTAAATGCGTAGAAGCTTGTGAAACGGATCTGATTGTTTCGGAAATTTCCTCCTCGGTCAACGAATCTAATGAGGAAGTCGCTTCGTCGAAAACCAACAAATTAGGATCCCTTAATAAAGCTCTGGCAATACTTAACCTTTGTTTTTCGCCCCCAGAAACTTTTACGCCACCTTCTCCAATCATCGTGTCTAACCCTTTGTCTGCTCTGGCTAGCAAACTTTGACAAGCTGCTTTTTCCAGCACCGACATACATTGCTCGTCGGTCGCATCTGGATTTACAAATAATAAATTTTCTCGGATGGATCCTGAGAATAATTGAGTATCCTGAGTCACAAACCCGATCTTTTTTCTCAATTGGTCAAAATCAATCGCATCCCCAGATTCTCCATTGTAGAAAACTTGACCTTGTTTAGGACGATATAAACCCACTAATAATTTCACTAATGTGGATTTACCGGCGCCTGATGGCCCGACAAAAGCAATCGTTTCTCCCCCCTTAACTTCAAAACTAATCTCATTCAAAGCCGAAGTCGTCGCAGACTGATGTTGGAACGTAACTTTGTCAAACGCTAGTCGGTCTATCTGCTTAATCAATATAGGATTTTCAGGTTTACGCTCCGTAGGAATAGCTAAAATCTGTTCAAAATTTTGCAAGGAAACCTCTGCTTCTCGATACGTATTGACCACATTCCCAATTTCTTGCAAAGGATTGAAAAGGAAGAAGGAATAAATGTTTAAGGAGTAAAATTGGCCTATGGTAATCTTCCCTTGATAGATCAAATAAATCAAAACAACCACCATTAACATCCTTAATAAATTGACACAAGTCCCCTGCACAAATGCCATTGAGCGAACATAGCGAACTTTTTTCAATTCCAATTTTAAAATCTTATCGGTCGTAGCATTCAATTGGCTTATCTCCTGTTCGGCCAATCCCAGCGACTTGACCAACTCAATATTTCTCAACGACTCGGTCGTTGAACCCGCCAAACCCGTAGATTCTTTCACAATTTGAATCTGTATGACTTTAATTTTCTTACTTAAAACGGAAGATACATAACCAATCAAAGGACCCGTGACTAAAAATAAGGGCATCACCATCCAATGCACTGAAAAGGCATAGACTGAAATAAAAACTAAAGCGATCACCGACTGGAATAAAATGTTAATTCCAAGCGTGATCAATTTCTCCACATCGGTCCGGACTTTTTGAAGCTTACCCAATGTTTCACCTGATCGCTGGTCCTCAAAAGTCTCATAAGGCAACTCCAGAGAATGTCTGATTCCATCCGAATATAGATTAGCACCCACCTTTTGAGTCACGGTATTAATCATGTAATCTTGGAAATTTTTAGCTACCCGACTAACAAAAGCCACCCCCACGGAAGCTAAAGCTAACGGCCAAATCGCTGCAATAAATTGGTCCATTGTATGGGTATCCGACCGGTAAACAGCAGCTACATCGTCGATGATCCTTCTGAAAATATATGGATCCATCAAAGAGAAAATCTGATTAGTTGCCGCAAGTGCAAGTGCCGCCATGACGCGCCAACGGTAATGCTGCAAATAGGTAAATAATAATTTCATATTTTATAGAGACGCGAACAATCGCATAATAAATCGTAAAGACTCGAAACCTCGTGTCTAAAAAATGTAGAAACGCGAACCTTGCGTCGAATCAAATCGTAGAGACGCAATACTCCCACGCGTCAAGCACACTCAATTAAAATCTGGTCAATGCCATTTCGGCCACCGTTTTGCCAATCGACAAAGAAGATGTGGCCGCTGGACTTGGCGCATTTAAAATATTGATCACTTTCGGATCTTCCACAATGGAGAAATCATCTAATAAACCGCCACTTCGATCGCATGCCTGAGCGCGCACACCTGCTCCCCCTTCCACTAAATCTGTTATTTTGATCTCTGGAATTAATACTTGGAGTGCCTTTGTAAATGCTTCTTTTGAAAAACTACGATACATTTCGCCTAAGCCCGTTTCCCAGTATTTAGTTGCCACCTTTTGAAAACCAGGCCATGTTAATGTATCCCAAAGCTCCTTAAAATCGATACCTAATTTTTTATATCCCTCTTTTTTAAATGCCAAAACAGCATTTGGTCCTGCCTCCACGCCACCTTTCATCATACGCGTAAAATGAACCCCTAAGAAAGGAAAATTAGGATCCGGAACTGGATAAATTAAGTTTTTAACCAGATATTCTTTATCGGCCTTCAGTTTAAAATACTCTCCTCTAAAAGGCACTATACGTACATCCAATGGTTCTTTTTGAGTCCATTGGGCTACTTTGTCGGAATAAAGACCTGCACAATTAATGATTAATTTAGCTTCGTAGGTCGACTTTTTTGTCTCCACAATCGAATACGTTAAGCCTTTGGTGATGTTAATAACCTGCTCGGCCAAATGCAACTCGCAACCTTTTATTTGTATTCCATTAGCTAATTTTACAGCCATCACTCGATAATCGACAATCCCAGTTTGAGGTACCCACATTCCCTCTACACCCGTCACATGAGGCTCATGCTCCCTCATTTCACTCAAACTTAATTTTTTCAATCCCTCCAATCCATTTTGAATTCCCCTTTGATATAAATTCTCCAAAGCCCCTCGCTCATGTTCAAAACTTGCCACCACAATTTTACCCGTCAACTCAAAAGGGATATCTTCTTTTTGGCAGTATTCAATCAGTTGATGATACCCCTCAATACAATTTTTGGCCTTCAGTGAACCCGGTTTATAATACAAACCCGAGTGGATTACACCTGAATTATTGCCCGTTTGATGCATGGACACCATGTTTTCCTTTTCAAACAGTGCAATTTTTAAATCTGGCTTAGATTCTAATAATCTATGCGCAGTTGCTAAACCTACAATACCTCCTCCTACAATAATTACATCAAAAGCCATTGGAATCATTCATTTGTTGGAGGGCAAATATAAAGAATTTCAATGGGAGATTTGGTATAAAATTATCAAGAGACTGAATATTTTAGGCATACCAAAAGGTTAAATTTTCGTAGCTTTGCCACGCTCCTCATGTGTCTAGATGCCATACAGCTAGGTTACAATCTGAAGATGCTGAAATAAAAAAATAAAAGACCATGAATCCGGGAATTAACGCCCTTTATCAGATTGCGAATAAACCCAAAAGAATGATTTTGGGATTGATGTCGGGGACTTCCTTAGATGGTTTGGACATTGCCTTGTGTGAATTTGAGGGTTCGGGTTTAGGTACAAAATTTCAATTAAAACAGTTTGTCTTCCTGCCTTATTCGACAGAATTCAAAGAAAGTATACAGGCCATATTTGCAAAAGAACATATACATTTCCCTAGTTTAAGTACGCTCAACGCTGAAATTGGGATCAAACACGCGGAACTCATTTTGAGCGCGCTACAAACTTGGGGCATAAAATCGGAAGAAATTGATTTGATTGCTTCGCATGGACAGACCGTGATGCACCGTCCGATGCGGAATGGAAACCAACCAAATTCCACTTTGCAAATTGGAGATGGTGATCATATCGCATTAAAAACGGGCATTATTACCCTCTCAGATTTTAGGCAAAAGCATGTGGCAGCAGGAGGCGAAGGAGCTCCCTTGGCGATGTATGGCGATTACTTTCTATTTTCAAAAAAAGGCGAAAATCGTATCCTTTTGAATATTGGCGGAATCGGGAACTTCACTTTTCTACCGGCCAATCAGGATCCAAATTTAATTCTCGTAACCGATACTGGCCCAGGAAATACTTTAATTGACGCCAGTGTTCGAAAATATTTTCCAGGTTTTTTTTATGATAAAGACGCTCGTTTGGGAATCCAAGGAATATTGCATACCGGCTTATTAGAAGCGTTAATGAGCTTAGATTTTTTCAAAGAAGATTTTCCAAAAAGTACGGGGCCGGAATATTTCCATTTAGAGAAAGTCGAAGCATTGATACAGGCGAACCAATGGACATTAACCCCTACGGATTTAATCAGAACATTGACTGAATTTACGGCTGAATCTATTGCGTTGGCTATTAATAAATATGTGTCTGAGACTAGTGCTAGCATTTATGTCAGTGGAGGAGGAAGTCAAAACCCATTGCTGATGCAAAGGATTACGGCATTATTACCCGATATCCCGGTAGGAAATAGTTCAGAAATTGGAATTCCAACAGACGCAAAAGAAGCCGTTTTATTTGCTTTATTGGCCAATGAAACGATGATGGATGCTGGGGCAAGCCGTGTGCGCCGACTAGGTGACTCGCCTTGGGTGACGATGGGAAAAATTTCTTTCCCTTATTAATAAAATATGAAGCAAAAATTAGAGGATTTTATACTTTTTGAGAATGATGATTTTATTGTCATCAATAAACCATCGGGCATCGCAACATTGGATGAGCGAAAGGATGTTTTTGCCCCAGCTATTTTACGCATGGCCAAAGAGTACAGTTCAGATGCGCAGGTTGGTCATCGATTAGACAAGGAAACTACGGGGGCATTAATTATTGCCAAAAACCCAGAGGCTTATCGGCACATTTCCATGCAATTTGAGCATCGGGAAACCGCGAAAAGATACCACGCGGTCGTCGATGGCATGCACAACTGGGATGGCATGTTGGTGAATCTTCCCATCCTCCCTCTAAAGGACGGCAAGGTAATCATTGATCGAAATAAAGGGAAAGACGCAGAAACTTGGTTCCAAACGTTAAAGGTCTACAAAGGATTTACCTTAGTGGAATGCATGCCCATCACAGGCCGTATGCATCAAATCAGGATTCATTTAACTTGTTTAAAAGCTCCTATTGTGGCTGATGAAATGTATGGCGGACCGGATGTTTATGTTTCCGATTTAAAACGAAATTATCAGTTAAAAAAAGACTCTGAGGAATTGCCTATCATGCGCCGAGTAGCCTTGCATGCCTTTAGTTTAAGTTTTAAATTGATGGATGGGAGCCCGATGACCGTCGAAGCGCCTTACCCAAAAGATTTTGGGGTACTGATCAAAACTTTGGAGAAGTATTCGTAATTTTTTGAATATATTAAAGCAAAAATATATGATCCCAAACGTCAAAAAGAATAATAAAGCGTATATATGGCCGATAGCCATTTTTATCATTCTGTCAGCAGTCATTGGATTTGGTCTTCATACACATACAGATGAATTTATTTTATTTAATGACTTAGCTTTTCAGCACCCAAATTTCATCCTTAATAATTTTACGATGGGTTTCGATGGATACACTAAAATATTTTTTAAATCATTAGAAGTGCAGCTACCATTCCTCTACACAGGAAATGTACAGTCTTTTTTATTCAGACCCTTTTTTGGGGTCTTACCCATCGAAATTGCTAAATTCGTATACTCCTTTTGTTCATTAACGATCATTTTCATACTGATTTACCGAGCTTTCCGACTAAGTATTCTCAAGCTATATATCCTTGTATTATTCATTCCCCTTTATGTTACTATCCTACACGATTCTGGACCTGTAAACGTATCCATTGCTATATTTCTTTTAACCAAAATTGGATTTGAGTATTTTTATCTATCAAAGAAAAAATTAT
>CAIZMB010000099.1 GCA_903933935.1 uncultured Cytophagaceae bacterium | reverse complement strand
CCACAAAAAATGCCCTAAATTGACATATAGGGCATTTTTTATTATTATTTACGAGAATCGAATATTTTTCAAAAAAAATTATTTGATTTCACCTACCATATTCTCAGGCTTAACCCATGCATCAAACTCTTCTGCAGTAACATAACCTAATAAAATAGCCGTTTCTTTTAGTGTAGACCCATTTTTATGTGCCGTTTGCGCTATTTCTGCTGCCTTATAATATCCAATTTTAGTATTTAACGCAGTAACAAGCATTAATGAGTTATTGACATGCTTCAGGATGTTGTCGTGCAACGGTTCTATGCCTACCGCGCATTTGTCATTGAATGCTACACACACATCCCCTATCAATCTCGCTGAATGCAGAAAGTTATAGATCATGACAGGCTTAAATACATTTAACTCAAAATGACCATTGGATCCACCTATACCAATCGTCACATCATTGCCCATAACTTGAGCTGCGACCATAGTCATCGCCTCACATTGTGTTGGATTAACTTTACCAGGCATAATGGATGAACCAGGCTCATTATCAGGGATATAAAACTCACCTATGCCTGAGCGAGGTCCAGATGACAACATTCGAATATCGTTTCCAATTTTCATTAGACTCACAGCCACCGTTTTCAATGCTCCATGAGCCTCTACAATAGCATCATGAGCGGCTAAAGCTTCAAACTTATTCTCAGCCGTTATGAAGGGCAAACCCGTCAAATTCGCAATATGGCTAGCCACATTCTCAGAATATCCCTTTGGTGTATTTATTCCAGTTCCCACAGCAGTTCCTCCTAAAGCCAACTCAGACAAATGGGCTAAAGTGTTGTTAATTGCCTTTAAACCATGATTCAATTGTGACACGTATCCTGAAAATTCTTGACCCAAAGTTAAAGGAGTCGCATCCATAAAATGAGTTCGACCTATTTTAACCACGTTTTTAAATGATTTAGCCTTAGCATCTAATGTATCTCTCAATTTTGTTATACCTGGAATTGTGACTTCTATCAATGTTTGATATGCAGCTATATGCATAGCTGTAGGAAACGTATCATTAGAAGATTGAGATTTATTTACATCATCATTTGGGTGAACAAACTTTTGCTCATCCAACAAATCACCCCCTTGTAATACATGAGCGCGATAGGCAATGACCTCATTACAATTCATGTTAGATTGGGTACCAGATCCAGTTTGCCATACTACTAAAGGAAATTGATCCACCCATTGACCTCCTAAAATTTCATCACACACAGCCGAAATTAAATTTTTCTTCGCCTCGTCTAGTACACCAGCCTCAAAATTTGTGATAGCCGCAGCCTTTTTTAAATATGCAAAGGCGCGTATAATTTCCTTTGGCATTTTATTGATATCCTGAGCGATGGGAAAGTTTTCTATCGAACGTTGAGTTTGTGCCCCCCAATAAACATGCGCAGGTACCTTAACCTTACCCATCGTATCCTTTTCAATTCTATATTCCATATGGCTATTTCTATTAATTTTGTAATAAGTTTACAAAAATACCACCAAAATTGACACACAAAACAAGAAAACTAAATTATTAATACAATGTTGAAAATTTACGGAATTCCAGCTTGCAATACCATGAAAAAAACATTTGAATACCTTCAAAATAAGGGTATTTTATTCGAATTCTTTAATTATAAAAAAAACGAACTCAGACCTGAAGTTCTTCAAGATTTCATAAACCATTTAACACTTGAAAAAGTATTAAATAAACAAGGTTCAACTTACAGACAATTGCCAGAAGAAATAAAGTTGGCATTAAATGATCCCCAAAAAGCATTTGAATTCCTTTTAGAAAAAAACTCTGCCATCAAACGACCTATCATTGTCGGCAAAAAAGGAGTAATCGCAGGATTCAACGAGAAAGATTTAGACAAATGGCTAAATATCTAATTATCCTCTATAAAATAGCCACTTGCCCAATTCTTTCCAGGTGACTTTCTTACCATACATCAGAATACCTACTCGATATATTCGAGCGGAGACCCAGCTGCAACCTAAGAATCCTAAAACCAATAAAGTCATCGACAAGATTAATTCCCAACCAGGAACACCATAAGGCAAGCGGACCATCATGTTTATTGGCGATGTAAATGGGATCATTGATGCCCAAAATGCAATATTACTATCTGGATCCTGAATGGTGTACTGTGCCATCAAAAAAGATAATATGATAGGCACCATAACTATAAATGTAAATTGCTGAGCCTCTGTAGCACTTTCCACCGCTGAACCAATTGCGGCAAATAAAGAGCTATACAGCATATATCCAACAAAAAAATAAAATAAGAAAGCTGCAATAATCATCGGTATATTCGTGCTTTCTAAGACTTTAGAAACCTCTGACATTGGTGATTCTTCATCTACTTTAGAGATCACATCGCTTTGCTTTTCTGAGTCTATTTTTTGAATTTGAGCAAGGTTATTTTTTACTTTTTCCCCGTAAAATTTACCTGTTATCTGCGTCAGGCCAATGGTCAAAACTATCCATAGCAAAAATTGCGTTAGACCCACTAAGCCCACTCCAATAATCTTTCCCAAGAGTAATTGATAAGGTTTAACTGAAGAAATAATTACCTCAATAATCCGGCTGCTTTTTTCTTCAATAACCCCATTCATCACTTGAGATCCATATAACAACAAAGTGATATATAAAACAAAACCCATTATTCCAGCTAAAATCATCGCTCCTCCTGAACTCGAACTTGTCTCTTTCCCGTCGGTTGACACAGTAATTGTCTTACTATCTATGTCAACTTGAGTGCTTTCATAAATCTGAGATGAAATACCCGCCTTAAGCAATAATTCTTGTCGCACCTTGTTTTGAATAAGCTTTTCCACTGACTGCTTTAAAGACATTCCAATATTTTTAGCTGAGTATATGTGAACCCCTTTGGGATTCGCTAAGACATCCTCAGGAATACTCACAAACGCATCAAATCCTTTTGAAGCAAACGCCATTTTCAGTTCTTGCTCTTTTCCAGAAGTAAAAACAAATTCAAGCTCTTTATCAACAAGGTCACTCTTTTTCCACAATCCACTCGAATCCAATATTTCTACCCGCTTAACTTCTTTATCTTTCATCGCTAACCATATAGGTATCGCATAGATAGCTGTAATTAAAACAGGGGCCAATAAGGATGATATCCAAAATGATTTCTTTAAAACTCTTGTAATATACTCGCGTTGTATAATTAATAAGATCTTATTCATATGCATTCGTTTCTTTTACAACTTGAATAAATATATCATTGAATGAAGGGATTATTTCTTGAAATTCTAAGAGGTCAACGTGCGATATAATTTCAGATATAGCTTTATTTGAGCGGATACTCACATCCATTTTCAATGTGGCCGATTGGCCATTCACTGACAAAACCTCCATCCCCTTTAAATCTGCAGGCAAATCACCCAAATACCTAATTTTAAATATATTCTGTTTATATCGATTTTGAACTTCCGTCTTTTCCCCAGCCAATACAACTCGTGAGTGATTAATTAGCGCAATCTCATCACATAACTCCTCGACCGTTTCCATCCGATGCGTTGAAAACAAAATAGTGGTTCCACGCTCTTTAATAGCTAATATTTCATCTTTTAACATATTAGCATTGATTGGATCAAACCCAGAAAACGGCTCATCTAGAATTAAAAGCTTAGGCTCATGAACTACGGTAGCAATGAATTGAGTCTTCTGCTGCATACCCTTCGATAAATCATCCACAGGTTTGTTCCACCAATCTTTAATATCCAATCGAATAAACCAATCTTTCAATTTCGAAATAGCCTCAGATTTAGACATTCCTTTCAACTGCGCCAAATACAATAACTGCTCCCCCACTTTCATTTTCTTATATAGACCTCTTTCTTCTGGCAAATAGCCAATATGATCTACGTGCTTAGGTGAAAGCGGTTCCCCATCAAAAATTATTTGTCCTGAATCAGGCGCCGTAATCTGATTGATGATGCGAATTAATGAAGTTTTACCCGCTCCATTCGGGCCTAACAACCCAAATATCTTAGCCCGAGGAATTTCTAAATCAATGTGATCTAAGGCCAAATGATCTGAATATTTTTTAACTACTTGACGAATGGATAAAATCATATGCAAAACAAATTTCAGCTAAAATAAAAAATTGCGCTTATACCCATTTAGAAAATGGTATAAGCGCAATTTTTAAAGGATAAGCGTTTTATTTTTTAGTAGCAGAAGTTCGAGCAGGAGCTTTGGCTGGTGCCTTAGGCTTTGATGCACTCGCAACTGCGGGCTTTGTAGCTGCCGCTGGCTTTGTAACGTCCAACAACAACGAAACTTGCTTTTGTTTAGATGCCTTTTTTGCTACTTTTTGTTTTTTTTTAGCTTCCTTAACGGCTAATTTTTTGGCTGCTTTCGCTGCTTTTTCTTTTTTCTTAGCTAAATCCTTAGCTTGCTCATCTATCAACTTATGGTATTTCTTAGAAATTTCACCCAAAGCTTTATGACTCAACTGAACCATTTTCTTAGCATTTTTCTCGCTTAAACCT
>CAIZMB010000098.1 GCA_903933935.1 uncultured Cytophagaceae bacterium | reverse complement strand
GGCCAGAATCTAGGAAGAAATATCCGAAACAATTTATTAAAATTAATGGAAAAAGCTTATTAAAACATGCGATAGATAGAGTTACAGGAGTAAATTTTGACCCGATTACAATTTGCTCAAATTATAATTTTTTAGACCAAATTAAAGAGGAAACAAAAAATATAAATTGTAAAATTTACGTTGAACCCGATAAGAAAAATACAGCACCAGCAATACTTGCGGCCTTAAATGATGATGATTTAACTTTTTATCAACCCGTATTAATCATTTCATCTGATCACATAATTGAAAAAAAAATAGCATTTCAGAAACAAATAAAAAAACTTTCTAATTATTTGGATATGTATAAAATTTTTATTTTTGGGGTTAAGCCTGATTATCCAGAAACAGGTTATGGTTATTTATATTCAAAAAAAATTAATAAAAATTTTAGTAAAGTCTATAAATTTATCGAAAAGCCAAATTTAAATAGAGCAAAAAAACTTATTAAAAATAATAATTATCTTTGGAATTCAGGCATGTTTCTTTCGAATAAATCAGCTTTACTAAATGAATTTTCTATTTTGCAAAATAAATTGGCACTGCAAGTTTGTGATTCTTATATAAATGCAAAAACCACAAACCATATTGTGGCACTAGATAATAAATACTATTCAAAAATAAAATCTATTTCTTTTGATCATGCCATCTTAGAAAAATCCAAAAATGTCTTCTCTACAAAACTCTTAAGTGATTGGAAAGATGTAGGTAGCTGGATACAAAAATGGGAAATCGAAAAAAAAGATAAAGATAATAATTATATAAAAGGAAATATTTTTAAGGATAATGTTAAAAATTCTTATATTTCTTCTAATAGAACTATTGTGGCTAGTAATTTAAAAAATGTACTTGCGGTTGATAATCATGACGTTCTTTACCTTTCTGATCTTAAAAATAATAATCTTAAAAATCTTTATCCTATAATTAATAAAAAATTTCCAAAAATTACAGACCAGCATACAACAACTCAAAGACCCTGGGGGCAATTTACAAACATATTTGTTAGTAAAAATTTTCAAGTAAAAGAATTAATTGTAAATCCTGGAGCAATTCTTAGTCTTCAAAAACATAAATATAGATCTGAAAATTGGGTTGTAGTTGAGGGTAAAGCCAATGTTACCCTGAATAAGAAAAATATATTTTTAAATAAGTCAGATTCTATTTTTATACCTCAAGGAGCAGTTCATCGAATTGAAAATAGACAAAAAAGTGTTTTAAAAATTATAGAGGTTCAAACAGGTAGCTATTTAGGGGAAGATGATATTATTCGTATCAAAGATATTTACGGTAGAGCCTAAGCTAAAGTTAATTTGATAGGAGCATGATCAGAAGGTCTTTCTAGGGCCCTTAAATATTTATCGATAGTTACGTCTTTGATTAAATAACTAATATTTTTTGATAATAAAAAATGATCAATTCTTAATCCTTTATTTTTTTCAAAAGAACCATATTGGTAATCCCAGAATGTATAATTATTAGGTTGTTT
>CAIZMB010000097.1 GCA_903933935.1 uncultured Cytophagaceae bacterium | reverse complement strand
TCACCCCGACTGAATCGCTCCTCAATTTCCGTTAATTTTGGTTGGATCATTTCCAGCAGCATATCTTCAATCTTAGATTTATGATTCATTATTCTTATGGCTTAGGCAATTTTATTCTAATTTTATTTAGCTAAAAGCATTTCCAATGCTTTCAAAAAAGTAATAATGAAAGCTAAAAGGCCAATGCTCCATTTCATGGATTTGTGTATAGCCATTTGAATCTCTAATCTGAGCTCCATTTTGAATTCATTAAACTGAGCAATTAGTGAATCAATTTTGGCATCTAACCTAGATTCTAATGCGTCAAATTTGGTATCTAATCTTGACTCCAAGGCATTAAATTTTGTTTCTAGTCTCGATTCTAATCCATCAAACTTATTTTCCAGTCCCACAAACTTAGTTTCTAATTGCTTGAAATCAATCTTTAAACTAGCGACATCCGCTACCACTTCATCCAAGCGAAGATCCAAATGATTAATGTGATTAAATTGAGATTTTAATAATAGGGTATTAACATCTTCCCCGGTTAGTCCTTCACCCCGACTGAATCGCTCCTCAATTTCCGTTAATTTTGGTTGGATCATTTCCAGCAGCATATCTTCAATCTTAGATTTATGATTCATTAGTCTGATAGGTTAGGCAATTTTAGATTTTAAGCTCCGCAAGGTATAGAGAATGCATTGATTTGCAACCTAATTTGAAACAAACAAACTGATCATTTTAAAATTCTAATTGAGAGCTAATGATAGGTATGAGCGGTAAGGCAAACCGATAGGATAATCCCTTTACATTTGAGTCATATCGCTCCTCAATGATGTTATTTGTGTTGAAAATATTTTGTAGATCTAACCTAAAAGACCAAGTATGATTCAACTTGTTTATTCGATAGGCCAATGAAAAATCATATCGTTCAAAATTTGGATATTGAGATTCAAATGCTTTTGCTGGCACACTAACCGTTGTATTCCTCTTTATAGACTCAGCTAAATTGATAGGCGTAAATCGATTTCCACCTCTTAGTAGATATCTTACATTGACCGAAAGTGACTTTTGTTTCGCTAATTTAAAGTCTTTGCCTACCAAAATATTTCCTGCAAATAGGTTATTAAATTGCGTGTTTCGCCAAACAAAATCCTTATTTTGAAACTTAGAGTCAAAAAGGGAGGCAGTGACTAAATAATAAAAATTATCAGCTAAAAACCTTTCCAAGGTCAATTCTATCCCCTTGTTAATTCCTTTGCCCGCATTTTCTAGCACTTGGCTAGGAATGCCAGATGTATAATTAACCAATGAAAACAAGCCGGTCTTTAATGAGTCTACAGGTACTTGATTAATGTTTTGGATGTATGCCTCAACTTTCAATCGTGTATTTTCACCGATTCTTTGATCATAAGAAACCACTTGGTGCAGAGCTTGCGACGGCTGTATATTTTTATTAGGCTGAAAAAAGCTCCCATTGGGTAAATATTTTTTAAAAAGATAGGTGGATATAGGCTCAATTCTTGAATGCCAACCTATCCCAACGCCAAATCGACCTCCCGATTTATTTTCAACTGAAATGGCCATTCTAGGTTCGATGGCCTTAGATTGATTCAGTTCAAATTGGTATGCATGAAGCCCAATGGTAGTTTGAAAGGCAGGGGTCCATTTTTTTATGATTTGCCCAAACTGTTGTAAATAATATGTTGAATTAGATTCATTTAAGTAATTGACTATTTTTTTACTATCCCAACGATCATCTTTGAGTTCAAAAGATAGTTGGCTTATATTGATTCCAAACTTTGCCGTCAAGCTACCATTCCATTTATACACATAGGTTGCATTTAACCTTAAATTTGGGTACCGATATAGTTGATCCCTTGTGGTTTTCCATACACTCGATAACAACTCAATTTTACTTACGTTTGCCGATTCAGTTGTTAAGGCCAAAACAGTTGAAAAATGGCCTTTTTTGAACGGTAATTTATAGGATAATCCAAATACGCCCATTTTACTATTGGAGTAATCCTTTGTGGTTAATTTCTCATCTTCCGTATCATTAGATCCAGCTAATCCCCACAATGTAAGTAGCCCAGCTTTTTTCAAGGGAATATCAATCGTGTAATTTAAATCTCGATACGCAGGCTTGAAATTACCTGAATTGATATTGATTAATCCCGATTTTAGCAACAACTCTAATGTTGAATATCTGGCTCCAGCCCGGTAGGAGCTACCATTTTTCCCAATGGGGCCTTCAGAAGCTAAATCGATTCCAACCACCGATAATTGTGCCATCCATTCCCTCTTCTCATTATTCCCTCTTCTGAATCGTAGGTCGAATACACCAGAGGAGGCATTTCCATATTCAGCTGGGAAAGCACCCGACATAAAATCTGAATTGGCCAAGCTGGTCGAATTGATCATTGAGATGATTCCACTAGTGGATCCTTGTCCATCCCCAAAATGATTTGGATTAGGGATTTCAATCCCTTCCATTCTCCATAATAATCCTTTTGGGGAATTCCCGCGAATGATAATCTCATTATTTTGATCGGATCCTGCATTCGTTACCCCTGCAAAATTCAAGGTCATGCGAGCCGGATCTTGAAATCCTCCGGCATATCGATTCGCTTCTGTCACTGAAAATTGGCGCGTACTAACTAATGCCATTTCGTTTTTTGCCTGATCTTTTGCCCGCTCGGAAACCACGAGTACTTCCTGTAAAAATTGGGGTGCTTCTTCTAACTCAACAGGCAAATTGATCTCTTTACCACTTCTAAGTTCTAAATTTGGAATACTTGTAGGTGTATAACCTAACCTAGAAAACGAAATACGATATCGGCCTAAAGGGATCTTGTAAAAATAAAATCGACCAAGGCTATCACTGAAGCTCACATAATTTCCAGGAACTAATTTGACCGTCACATTAGGCAATAACTCTAATGTTTGTTTGTCCGTTATTTTTCCCCGAATGGTTTGCTCAAGATTTTGTGCAAAACCTGCTTGAAAAATACTCAAAAATAAAACGAAGATGATCGTAGTACGAATCATGTTGAATCAATTTTTGACTCGCAAATTTTAAAATGGACGACTTATCTTTTTTTATAGCCTTTGATTTCTTGAAGTACATTTCTGAGCTCTTGAACTTTTTCTTTATTCGTTTCAAAAACATCATTTAATTCTTTAGGATCACTCTTTAAATTAAATAATTGGCCATTAACCCCCTCTTTCACTTGTTCCATTTTTTGGGGTTCTGTAAACCCTCCAGATCCGAGGCCTTCAATTAACTTCCAATCGCCTTTTCGAATCGTTAAATATCCAATAGATGATGAAACTACAATTCCAGGTTGACCTTTAATCTCTTTTGTTTGACCCTTTAGAATCGGCATAATGCTGTATGTGTCTTCTGAGGTTGCTTTAATGCCAGTCAAATCTCCACAAGTAGCTAATAAATTGGCCAAACTGGTGGTAGCATTGGATACCGTATTTGCTTTTACCTCTGCAGGCCAACGAACAAAAAATGGAATTCGATGTCCGCCTTCAAAAGCATCTCCTTTCATCCCCCTAAATTCACCTGCCGATGCATGATTAAATCTTTCAATATAATCAGTACGCCAATATGGACCATTATCACTAGCGAATATTACGATGGTGTTTTTGGCAATCCCTAATTTTTCTAATTGTTTCAAAATAGCTCCCACGGATGCGTCAACTTGCTGGACAAAATCTCCATATTCACCTGCTCCAGATTTTCCCACATACTCAGGATTGGGCATCCAGGGAGTATGAGGCGCCGCTAATGGAAGATATAAAAAGAATGGTTTTTCACCATTTTGTTTCCCAATAAATTGGTTTGCTTTCTCAATAAACCGTGGTAGAACTTGATGAAAATCAAAAGAAGGAGACATTTTTCCTTCGCGCCAAAAGGGTCCTGAATACCCTTTTTCCATTTTGTTCCCAGCAGTATATGCCGTGGGAAGTTCTTCAACTTGTTGGTTTTCTAGATATAAATAGGGAGGCATATCCAGAGAAGCAGGTAAGATATACGAATAATCAAATCCAGCCGATTTTGGACCAGCCGTTACCGGTTTAGTAAAATCGATGATTTCTGGATTTAACTCAGTCTTTATGCCTAACTCTTTTTCGTTTAGTAACGCTTCGTTTCCAGATTTTAACGTCCAGTCCACACCCAAATGCCATTTACCGATAGCCCCTGTAGAATACCCCGCTTGTGAAAGTAATTTCGCAACGGTTTGTTGGTCTGTGTCGATCAAAGAACGACTGTATCCTCTTAATACACCCACCGGCAATTTACTTCTAAATGGATAGCGGCCAGTTAATATGGCATATCGAGTGGGCGTACAAACCCCAGACGCGGAATGCGCATCTGTAAATCGCATACCCTGAAGGGCGATTTGATCGATATTAGGTGTCTTGATTTTGCCTTTGGGATTATTGATTGAAACATCGCCATATCCTAAATCATCGGCTAAAATATAAATGATATTGGGTAATTTTTCTTTCTTGCTTTGACCCGATAAACCAGATTGTATGGTCAATAGACAAACGATTAACAGTGATATTTTCTTCATCATATTAAAGTGATTTGATCCAATTTTTAATTAAATCTACACCTTCTTTGTGAGATAATCTACGCCCTAATTCAGGCATCATGATTCCTGGATCTAATGAATGCATGCGATATGCTAAAATACTTTCTTCTGGCTTTCCTGGCACAATATCATAGGATAAATTTCCTGATCCCCTTCCTGCTGCAACTGGAGTTTTCATGAAGCCGTAGCTGGTTTTATTCGAATTATTCCAATGTAGAAATAACCCTGAGGATTGCGCCGGGCCTACTGGGTTATGGCAATGGGCACAATTTATTTCTAAATAAGCTTTCGCCCTCAGATCTAATGAAGCATTTAGATCTGAATATGAGGGCATTTTGGGAACATCACTTAGTTTAGGAAGATTCACCAGGGTATTTTTTTGTGCCCAGTGGGCCAACTGGTTTTCATGTACCCCATCTTCATATGAAAATTCTCCGTTTAATTGGCGCGCGGAAGGGCCAATCGGCGTCATGACCCCTTGTCTTTCATGACAGCCTTTACATTGATTCATATTAGGCACCACATATTCAAAGGATTGTTTTTTTCCTTGATCATCAATCCAGGATACTAAATCGCCACCTCCAGCTACTTCTAATGTTGCTTCATTTTGTTCTTTATTCCAAATGTAGGGTAATGCTTTCCAGCCTTTTGCTTCATGGATTAGAATTCGAGTTTCCATTAATCTTCGGCCTTTTGCCTCAGCACGTTCATCATTTTTATAATAAAAGGTCTTGGCTATCACGGTGCCAACTGGAAATTGTAAAACGGAATCGGGGTTAAAATTCACCTGAGTGCCTTTAGGCATTTTAATGAATCTTAATTTATGTGCATAATCTGAAAATAAGGGAGAATTTAATGCATAGGGTAATACATCTTCAGCAGGAATTTGATCTTGCAAGCGTCCTTTAAACAAAGCAAACTCAGATAGTTTTTCAGGATAATTGAATTCCGTATTAATCTCTGAATCAATGGACATTAAAAATGTCAAACTTATACATGAAATGATAAGGATGAGAACTTTGTTCATTTGATTAAAACTTATTTGATTTTATAGAAACAGGTGAACACTCAAATAAGTCGGGACCTACTAAAACATTTTTAAAGTCATGGTCCGCATCTAGAAATGAAGTACTTTGGTTGATGTTGTTTCGGACACAAATGGCATATTCAGGCAGGTATTTACCATCAGTCCCCACTAATTTAGGGTCTAATATTCCATCGAAAATGACCTGTGGTACCTTGCGGCCAAACTTCAATTTTACCCGATATAACTGACCAAATCGGCTATCCATTGGCACGCGACGCGGTTTCCTTTCAAATAAATTATCGTGAATATT
>CAIZMB010000096.1 GCA_903933935.1 uncultured Cytophagaceae bacterium | reverse complement strand
GTTACTTTTAGCATTACCATGTTTGTTACCTTGTTGAGTTTTATGACCGGCTTAAATGACCTTTTAGATGGTCTAATTTTAAATAGGACTGCTCATGTTCGCTTATTTAAGGAATTAAGTATTTCAAAAAACCAACCGGCGGACGTCTACTATAAAAATACGAAAGGGCATAATTTCATCCGGTCCGTAAAGCCTAAAAATGAGCGCTTAGACATTTCCAATAGTGGGGCCATCATCTCCACGCTACAAAAAGATGCTCGTGTTTTAGGCGTTGCACCTAAAATAACTGCACAAGTTTTTTACAATGTTGGATCCATTGATTTAACCGGGGTAATTAATGGAATTGAACCACTAGAGGAAAATCGGTTATTTAAGTTTAATGACTATGTGACAGCCGGTAATTTTTTAGATCTAAAAAATATCCCTAATAGCGTTATTTTGGGAAAAGGTTTGGCCGAAAAAATGATGGTGACTATTGGCGATGTGGTCCAAGTAACGACAAGTAAAGGAGAACGATTAAGTTTAAAGGTAGTTGGGTTCTTTCAATCGGGCCTTCAGGATATCGACAAAGTTCAAAGTTATGCGTCTATAAAAACAACTCAGAAATTATTGGGCGCTCCAGCAAATTACATCACAGATATTCAAATCAAATTAAAAGATATTTTGGGCGCCCCTGCCGCGGCAAAAGAATTTGAGTCATTTTACGAAGTAGATGCGATTGATATTCAGACAGCTAATTCTCAATTTGAAACAGGTAGTTCTGTTCGGAGCTTAATCTCATATGCGGTTGGAATTACTTTATTAATTGTGGCAGGTTTTGGCATCTACAATATCCTCAACATGATGATTTATGAGAAAATGGATTCGATTGCGATTTTAAAAGCAGTGGGGTTTTCCGGAGGAGATGTCAATAAAATATTTATTTCCATCGCTTTAAGTATTGGTTTATTTGGTGGAGCTATGGGATTACTGGGTGGTTTAGGTCTTTCTAGCTTAATAGACCAAATTCCATTTAATACGGATTCTTTGCCAACAGTCAAGACTTACCCAATTAATTACAATCCCAATTTTTACATCATTGGGGGGATATTTTCAATCATCACTACCTATTTTGCAGGGTATTTTCCAGCCAGAAAAGCTAGCAGCATAGACCCAGTCATCATTATTCGTGGAAAATAAAAATCAAAAAAAGGTATTGGAGTCATTGAATGTTACGAAGTATTTTCATGATCCTGTGACGATGAAAATCCTAAATGACATAAACTTCTCACTCTATGAAAGTGAGTTTGTTTCCATCATTGGTAAATCTGGATGTGGAAAGTCAACGCTACTCTATATCCTATCCACGATGGACACAGATTATGAAGGCGATATTGTCATTGACGGCGTCTCAATGAAAGGAAAATCAGAAAAAATTTTAGCCCAAGTACGAAACGAAAAAATCGGTTTTGTCTTTCAATTTCATTACCTCTTAAATGAGTTTTCAGTATTGAAAAATGTGATGTTACCAGGTTTAAAACTTGGTTTATATTCGGAAAAGGAAATCGAACATAGGGCCTATGAGAAATTGAAAATATTAGGGATCGAAAATGAATCATTAAAAATGCCTAACCAATTATCAGGAGGTCAAAAACAACGCGTTGCGATTGCAAGGGCATTAATCAATGATCCTTTGTTAATTATGGGTGACGAACCAACTGGAAATTTGGATAAGAAAAACTCTGAAATAGTCTTTGATATTTTCCAAGAACTAGCGCAAGAATTTAAACAAACGCTCTTAATCGTAACTCACGATAACGAATTTGCGGCTAGAACCACTCGAATCATCGAAATGGAGGATGGCCAAATCATACGAATGTAATTTATTCTTTTACAATGCTCGCTACAAAAGGCTTTCCTTTGTAAACAATATGTAAAACGTATTTCCCAATACGTACATTTTCAAAATCAGTCAAATTAACTTCATCCATTTTTTCAGGATACATTTTTTCCCAAATTGATTGGCCAGAAATATTATAGATGGCAATAAAAGTGGGTGATTTACTGATTTCCGAAAACTGAATTTTAATTTTATCCGAAAAGGGATTAGGGAAGACGGTATAGCTTATTGGATTTTCCTCCGCGATTTGAATTTTCAAACCTGAAAGCTGAATCGTTCTAGCTACCAAATTGGGCTGCTTGAAGCCCTGACGCATCGTAACTCCTGATTTTGTAGCCGTACCTGCAACAATACTTGACTGTCCTATTACATGCGAATAATATTTGCCATTAATCACGGTGGTTGAACCCCCAGAAGCGAATGTGGACGATTCCACAGTTTGCGACATCACCTCACTCGTGCAAAAAAACAATCCGACTAAACAAATTCTCGGTAAGTATTTCATGGTCAAGGATATTTAGAACTAAGTTGGGTAAAATTGTACACGATAAACAAGACCGTTAAAATATATTTCTAAATCGATCTTTTGTAGACATTAAATATCGAGTAATTACGTCCATATAGCTAATTAAAAACAGATCTCTCAAATGGATTGAACTTAAAAAATCGAAAATTTTGTATTTATTTTTAACATATCTCAGCTCATTTCGTACTAAATCATCATGAATCAACGTATTCGTTACTTGATGAGCGCCCACTCGGTTAACAATACAAAGCTCATCTAGAATCAAAGGAGGCCCAAACGTTAATTCAAGTCGCTTATAGAACTCGCAATCCATGAGCCAAATTAAATTTCGATCGAAAAAAATAGATCCTTTATTTTTAAAAGCAATATTCGATGGGGCCCCAATCGTATTTGTACCTAAATGAATATCTGCATGGTAGCTTGGAAAATGCGAATCGAACAAAAGCTCCCCATCATTAATATGCTGGCAAGCACTGGCAAGCCAGCCCCCATCACCATTACTTATTTTATCATGAATGATTTCTAACGCATTTGAACCCAACAAATAATCATCTTGAAATAATACTTTAATCCAAAAACCACGGGCAGATTTAATGGCATTATTGATGTTAGCAGAGGAACTGCCCCTATTTGAGGTATTTTTAATATAATGTATGCTAAATGATTTTTCGAATGCTATGCACACATCCTTTACAGCATCATCAATCGAATGATCTGAAATAACTACTTCAAAATTACTGAATGACTGAGTGGCCAAATTTTCAAATGTACTTTTTAAATAAGACGCACCTAAGCCTTTCATCTCATAAGTCGGAATACAAATACTGAAAAATGGAGTCTTGATATCCATTAGCGTAACCAAAGCAATTTATACGGTTTTTTTGATCGAATTTCTTTAACCAATCGGTTCACTTTTTCCATGTGCACTTTATGATCATTTAATGGATTCGACTCATTATAAACATAGTTTATTTCCTTCAAAAAACGATAATGCAATAAACCAGCCATTTCATACATAGGAAACATAAAAGCCAAATCACCAGCAACATCATAATATTGACCATTGGCATCTTTCAGGTCATCCAACAATATCCTGCGCCATAAAAAAGCACGCCATGTTCTTATATGTGTCAAAGTAAAATCCTGCTTTCGAATCGATTTCCAGATACTGGGTTTTTGAGCAAAACCCGATCGCCCATCTTGATACTGAAAACTACCATTGGCCAACCAAATGAAATTATTCTGGTACACATTGGCAATACGTTGAAGTACCTCCTGATCAGAAAACCAATCATCCCCATCCAATTCTACACACACTTCGTTATCTGAAATTTTGTCATTATTTCGAATGACTTGATCGTAATTTCCAGGCTGAAACATTTTAGCCTTATTCTCAATGATGATAAATCGTGGATCATGGTTAATAATCAATCGAGCCTTTTCCACGGTCCTATCGGTAGACAAATCATCCGTTATGTAACAGACAAAATTTTTGAAAGACTGATCCAATATAGATTGAATGCACTTTTCAATGAAAAATTCACAATTATACGTGGTCGTTAAAATAACCATAATGAAAAAAGACGATTTAAATCAAATTAAAATTAATGAATAATAGCCATTAAAAATAAAATACGATGATGCGCATTTTGAAATAATTATTTCTTTGAAAAGATTTTTACCTAAATTTAGCCCATAAAACCTATTCTAAAATGAAACATTTATCCCTTTGCTTAATGCTTTGCTTAAGTATATGTAAGGTACAAAGTCAATCATTGCAATTTAAATATGCTGAAATTCCCTTAGGCCAAATTACACCCACAAATTGGCTTAAACAGCAAAGCGATATTTTAAAAAATGGATCTACAGGACATCTTGACGAGTTTCACAAAAAGATACAAGTAGATAACGGTTGGCTTGGCGGCAAAGGTGACGATTGGGAAGAAACTCCCTATTGGCTCGACGGAGCATTGCCTTTAGCCTACATAACAAAGGACCCCGCTCTCATTCAAAAAGTCAACAAATATGTCCAATGGACTTTAAATACCCAAAGGCCATCAGGTTTTTTTGGCCCCTATTCAAAATATGAAAATGAAACGGGCAAGCCCGTTGAGGTAGGTTCTCAAGGAGCCGACTGGTGGCCGAGGATGGTCATGTTAAAAGTACTCCAACAATATTACCAAGCGACGAATGACCCAAAGGTGATACCTTTTATGCAAAAATATTTTGCATACCAACTAAAAAACCTAAAGGAAAATCCATTAGAAAAATGGACAGAATGGGCTAAAGCAAGAGGTGGAGATAATTTAATGATTGTTTATTGGCTTTATAATATCACCAAAGATCCCAACTTGCTGACCCTGGGTGATTTGATCTACAATCAATCATTTCAATGGACCGATATGCTCGGAAAAAGAGACTGGGCCATTGCAGCTGCCTATAATCAAACGGGAGATAAATGGATGGAAAGACACGCTGTCAACGTAGGCATGGGATTAAAAATGCCTGCCATTCAATTTCAAGTGAAAAACGACCCTTATTTTTTAAATTCTTTGCGAACAGGTTTTAAAGATTTGATGACTTTGCATGGCCTACCCCACGGCATGTTTTCAGGAGACGAAGATATCCACGGAAATGATCCCGTTCAAGGAACCGAGTTATGTGCCACGGTAGAAGCAATGTACTCATTGGAACAAATCATCAGCATTTCAGGCGAAACTCATTACATGGATGCCTTAGAAAGAATGACTTTTAATGCCTTACCAGCGCAGACAACAGAAGATTTTTATCACCGACAATATTTTGGAATCGCTAACCAAGTAGAAGTCAAAAAAGGAATTTATAATTTCTCCCTCCCCTTCTCCAGAAAAATGAATAATGTGTATGGACCCTTTGCCGGATATACCTGTTGCACCGCTAATATGCACCAAGGTTGGCCCAAATACATTTCTCACCTTTGGTATGCAACCACAGATGGTGGAGTAGCAGCACTTGTTTATGGCCCCAATAAACTTGAAACCAAATTGCCTAATGGAGTGGAATTGACGATCGACGAGCAAACACAATATCCATTTGAAGATCAAATTAAATTTATCATCCAACCTTCAAAACCCTCGGATTTCCCGATAGAATTCAGGATACCCATTTGGTGCAAAGAGGCGATCATACATGTCAATGGAAAAGAAATAAAAAGAGAAAAAGGTGGCCTGATCGTTCGAATCAAAAGAACATGGAACAAAAATGACCAAGTTGACCTATTCTTTCCAAACGAAATTACCACAAAAAACTGGGCAAAAAACTCAAGATCCATCGAAAAAGGAGCCTTGATTTATGCCCTAAAAATCAAAGAGGAAGTAACAAAACAAATACATCCACAAGAAGGCGAGTACTTAGAAATCATTCCCAAAAGTGATTGGAATTTTGGACTCCTAAAAACCACCATTGCAAATCCCATCCCCAATACCAGTTTTCATGCCGTTCCTTTTCCAAAAGATTTCAAATGGAATTCAATGAGCAGCCCATTTGAAATAACGACTTTAGGTAAAAAAATTCCTGACTGGAAAACCCAAGATGGAGTGGCACACCAGCCAATCACCACAAGAACTGGGGTTTATGAAGGAAGCGTAAACAAAGAATCAGAAACGATACGCCTAATTCCTTTTGGCTTTACCCGACTACGAGTGGTGGCCTTTCCCGTTGTGAATTAGATCTAGGCACAAAAAAGAGAGGCGCTTTTGTAGCGCCTCTCTTTTCTAATCAATTAAAATCTAAACTTCAAAAGGTTGTTTGTAAAGTCGCTTCTTCGTAGCGGCATAAAGTGCATTCGCTATCGATCCACCGGTTGGCGGCAAAGCTGGCTCTCCTAAACCTGTCGGCTCAATACCATTGTCAACGAAATAAGCATTAATCGTCGGAATTTCATTTCCTTTGATTAATCGATATCCATTGAAATTGGTCGGCGAAGCAACCCCATCATTAAACCTTAATTTTGCATACAAAGCATGACCCATTCCGTCGATAATAGCTCCTTTAATTTGGTTTTCAGCACCACTTAAATTTACTACCTCCCCACAATCAGTCACCGCTGTAACATGTGTAATTTTGGCTTTTCCATCCACTATTTGAGCATCAGCTACTTGGGCTACATAAGACAAATGAGAGAAATAAACGCTAAATCCTTGATGCACACCCGGTTTTTTCTTCCAATTTGATTTTTCTGCAGCTTGCTTAATTACCTCGATAAAACGATCTGGCTCATAGGTAATTTTACCCACTGGGTTTGATTTAGCACGGGCCAACCAATCCAAACGCATTTGCACAGGGTCTTTACCACCAGCCTCAGCCACTTCGTCTAAAAATGCTTGTTCAGCATAGCCTAGGAAGTTGGTAATAGGAGCACGCCATGGCCCAGTAGTCACTGCAGACACTTGGTTTACAGACTCAACTAGCACATTTTCAATAGCCCCCACAGGGAAATTGTCTTGCCTAGTCGCGTTACCTGCATTTATACCTACTCCACGTAAATAGAAAGCGATCATATTCCCTGAAGCATCTAAACCAGCTTTAAAATGATACCTAGCGGCTGGACGATAAATTCCACCCCCCATATCATCTTCACGGGTCCACATAACTTTAACAGGCTTTTTGATAATGCTAGATAATTCAGCCGCATCCAATGCAAAATCATTATTTAATCTACGACCAAAGCCTCCTCCCATTTTGGAAAGTTCTACTTCAACTTTCTTCTCATCGATCTTCAATAAAGACGCAACTGCTTTTTGGGCTGATTGAGGAACTTGGGTAGGACCGGCTAATAAAACCGTTCCGTCAGCACGAACATCTGCAAAGAAGTTCATCGGCTCCATCGGGCTATGAGAAATAAAAGGACATTCATACGTAGCTTCCACCACTTTAGCAGAGCGAGCAAGAGCCGCAGCAAAATCTCCATCTTTTCTTTGAACCGTCGCCTTATCAGTCTTCATCCCTTCATCAAACCATTTCTGATGTGTAGAATCACTATCAAAATCGCCTGAATCATATTTGCAAGAAACAGTGGCACGCGCTTTCATTACTTCCCATGTACTCTTTCCGACAATGGCCACCTTATTTTTAAATGACACGACGTCTACAATTCCAGGCATCTTAAGGGCATCTGCCGCATCAAAAGATTTCAATGTAGCTCCAAAAGGAGGACGAATGATTTGCGCGATCACCATCCCTGGCTTTTCAATATCCAAACCAAAAACAGGCTTACCAGTAACTACATTTTTATTATCAACTCCCTTCGTGCGCTTGCCAATAATCTGATAATCCTTTCTATTCTTGTACGTCACTTCCGTAGGTACGGGCAATTTAGAAGCAATGGCAACTAAAGAACCATAACTCGCTTTCTGACCTTTTGGACCTAAAACAAATCCTTTTGAGGTTTTACAAGTACTAGCATCCACATTCCATGTTTGTGAAGCGGCCTGAATGAACATCTTTCGAGCCGTAGCGCCCGCCTTGCGCAAACGCTCCCATGAATGTTTTAAAGCACCACTTCCACCTGTCAATTGACGCTCAAAATTTTGAGTATCTAAATTAGCCTGGCGAACTTCAACATCCTTCCAATCCACATCTAATTCCTCAGCCACAACCACAGGAAAGGCAGTCTTAATTCCCTGTCCTATTTCTGGATTTGGAGAATATAAAATTATTTTACCGCTTGGGTCAATCGCTAAAAAAGCATTAAACCTGCCTGATTCCATGGTTGTTTGTACCATAGAAACTTCCTTGCCGTTGGCTTGAAACCAATCAAAACCAAGGCAAAAGGCTCCACTAAATAAAGCCGTTTTCTGTATAAAAGATCTTCTTGTGCTTTTCATGATTAGGCTGATTTTTTAACAGTTGATTTAGTCTTTTTCTTCGAGGCGATCTCGGAAGCTAATTTGACAGCTTCCTGAATACGGTGATACGTACCGCAACGGCATATATTTCCAGACATTCCATCGACAATTTCAGTCTTAGAAGGATTAGGCTTCTTTTTCAAAAAGGAAGCCGCAGTCATTATTTGTCCAGCCTGGCAATATCCACACTGCGGAACATCCAACTCATCCCAAGCCACTTGCACCGGATGATCTCCATGATCACTTAACCCTTCAATCGTGGTGATATCAGCATTAGCCACCGCTGAAATAGGTAATACGCAAGAACGAGTTGCTTCACCATTAACCCAAACGGTACAAGCACCACATTGTGCAATACCGCAGCCATATTTGGTCCCCTTTAGAGACATGTGGTCCCGCAATGCCCACAAAAGTGGTGTATTCGGGTCGATGTCCAAAGACATCTTTTTCTTGTTTACTGTTAGTTGAATACTCATGACTTTTTTTTCTTTTTTGCTGGTGAAATAGGTTCAACAATATCTTTAATTCTTAAATTTCTAAATCTCAACGAGTCACCATGACCTAAAAACCCTATATGTCCCGTTTTATTAAATAATCCTGGATGTTCTTTATGGTCAGCAGTTCCTGTCTTAGTTGCCTCTGCAATATCTCCATCTAAAATCACCTCACCATTTAAAATAACTTTGATTTTATTTCCTACGGCTATAACTTCTTGTTGGTTCCATTCGCCCACAGGTTTTAAAAATCCTTGTTTTGAAGGTATTATGCCGTAAACTGACCCATGATATTGATAAGGTTGCAGTTTTGCGTAAATCGGTGCCGTATTATCCAAAATCTGTAATTCCATGGCCACATAAGCCGCATCACCTTCCAATGGCGCACGAATGCCTAAGCCATTATTGGCCCCAGGAGTTAGTTGGAAATCGAATTTCATATGAAAATCTCCGTATTCCTTTTTCGTGTATAAATTTCCTTTACCTCCTCTTTTAGGATAAATAGCTAACTCTCCATTTTCAGGAACATAATCAATCGTGTTTCCGGTCCAATGAAACAAACTTGATCCATCAAACATAGCTTCAAAACCTTCTGATTTTTCTTGGTCTGAAACTTGATATGCTGTCTCTGGAGTTAACTCCTTCACATAAATATTGCGATACGTAATGTGGTTTCCATGAGCCTGCAATTCAATCGCATCTTTCACAAAAATTGGAATTTTACGATCCCAATAATTTTCTAAAATCGCTTGATCTACCACCAATTCCCCATTTAAATAAACCGTTACTCGCTCACCCTTCATGATAATTCGGAATGTATTCCACTCGTCGATCGGGTTATCCGCTACTTTTAAGGGGTTTTTAGGGTTTTTAATATTATTGTATAAACCTCCAGAACCTACTTGAGCCCCCACATTGGTTCTTGCTAAATCCCAAATTTGAACTTGAGGAGATCCTCGTAAATAAATTCCAGCATCGCCATCTTTCTCGATTTTCCAATCCACATACATTTCAAAATCCTGATAATCTTTTACCGAACAAAGGTTTTCACCATGACCCGTAAAATGCAATTCCTCGTCCTTGGCATACCAACCCGTTCGCATCACGGCATCTGCCTTAATTTGTTTTTTAGCTAAGGTATCCGCGGACATATTTCTTCTTTTCACCGGATTGTCAACCAAACCTTTCCAACCGCGTAAATCTTGTCCATTAAACATGGTGTAAAAACCAGTAGGCATTCCACCTTTAGATAATACTTTCTGAACGGCTGATTTTTGATCAGGCTCTGATAAAGCCGCCATAGCATCTTGCATCCACTCACGAGTCATCTGTCCCTGAAATTCCGGAGATGCTAAAAATATTGTGGCCAGTCCGTCCGCAGCTGTCGACTTAGAATTAGGCTCCTTTAATCCTAAATGCAAAGTCCTCATCGCATTTAGCGTGTTACACTTCCCTAATCCCTTATAAATTTGATCGCGAATTTCCTTGTTTTCAGTCAATGCTAACGCATTTCTGTATCGAAGAACTTGTTGGGTTACATTCGAGCCCGTCTTCCCATTAATTCGAACAAAGGCACGCAATGCATTTTCATTTTTCAATTTTGCAGCCGCATAAAGCCAATTCAAATTTTCCACATCCTGTGCAAACGGGACATAATTTTCTTTTTTATTGGGTTTGAGGGCCATTTTATTTATCTGTGCTCCCAGCTCAGGATTACTTTTAAGAATAACTGTTACACAGGCTTGGAGCGCAGTCACTTCATTTTCCATGCTTGCATTGGATAATTTATCCGCAATCAATGTGAAATCTTGAGCAGTAGACCAATGAATTAAGCTTTGAAAACCAGCTGCCCTTGTAAAACCATTCGATTGTACAGCCTTCCACACTTGCGGACGAATGTCACCCCAGTGCCTATAAGAGCCATAAATCATCAGGATTGCTTGTTGGTTCGGGGCCAACTTAGCAAAGTCCTTCACATATTTCATAAAAAATGAATTCGCAGGAAGGGTCGAAAATGTCTCCCCAAGCGCAATGACATCCACGCTTCCGACGGCCGACATATCCCATGCTTTTGATAATGCTTGTAATCCCAAAGCTTTAATGTGACTAATGACTACCTCGGTTTTTAAACTCTGTGAAGTAGATGAAGCAGCCGGTAAAGCCCATTTTGCTTTTAAATTACCCACAGCAACGACAAACATTTTTTGATGTGCCTCATCCCAAGTTTTGACCGCTTTCCCTAAAATGGGTAATAAAGCAGGTTGGGGATTTGACAATATTTTTTTCAAAATATATCCCGATAATTCCGGATTCGCTTTGGCAAATTTTCCAAGTAAATAAGCACTTGGATTTACTTCCTTTTGAATGATTAAATCCACCACTCGAATCTGAATAGCCGGTGGCAAGTCATTCGAAAGGAATGATTTTAATTCAGCTAATCCATCTTTTTGACGTTTTAAATAATCCAAATATGCTTCAGTAGCCTGGGTCGGATCATAAGCACCCTTCGCTTGCAAAGCTAAATTCTTAAGTTTTTTCCCATCCTCAACACTTCCTTCTTTGGATAGTTTTCGCAACTGAATTTGAATCTCACGAGATTCTTTCTGCTTATCAATAGGCGTTTGGGCCAAAAAGGTGTTAGGTAAAAAGCTACCTACCAACATCCATAAAATTATTTTCTTTGTGTTCATTTTCTTCAAAATTAAAGGATATAAGGAGCGCGCATTGGTTGGTCCATCAACTGTCTAGCTTCTTCGTCACCTACGATTTCCTGCTTAATTGGATCAAACTTAAGATTGCGATGCACACGCATGGCAATCAATCCAAGGTTAACAAGCGTACAAGATTTATGTCCATTGGCCTCATTTAAGGCAAATGTTTTTCTGTTTTTAACCGCATCAACAAAATCCGTTTGTTGGGCTGCTGGCTCTGGGAACTCGGCCAACTTCCGATCTAAATCTGGTATGTCCGTTTTGAAATTCTTATACAATTTGCCTTTTGGCCCCTCGATAAATGCTACTTTTTCATCCTTTGCTTCACCATCCAATACAATTTGACATCCATCCGCATACGTATAAGTAATGCGGTTAAAGATTCCAACCGCATCTTTATCTTGAACGGGTGCATCCACTTCAATAAAGATCGGACTTGTATCATCTTTTCCTAACAAATATTGAACAGGATCCATGTAATGCTGCCCCATATCACCCAAAGCACCTCCATCATAATCCCAATAGCCTCTAAATGTGCTATGCGTACGGTGAACATGATAAGGTTTATACGGTGCTGGTCCAAGCCAAGCCTCATAATCCAATTCCAATGGAACCGGCTGAGGAGTCAAATCCGTTTTTCCAATCCAATAAAATTTCCAATCAAATCCAGTATGCTTGCTAATTGTCACCTTTAAAGGCCAACCTAATAAACCGGAATCTACTAATTTCTTTATGGGTTTCACGGGCGTATTCATCCCGTAAAAATTACTTTCAAACCTAAACCAGGTATTTAACCGAAAAATTCTTCCATGTTGCTGAACAGCTTCCACTAACCTTTTCCCTTCTCCAATCGTACGCGTCATCGGTTTTTCACACCAAACATCTTTCCCCGCACGGGCCGCGTCAGCTGCAATAATTCCGTGCCAATGAGGAGGAGTTGCGACGTGAACGATGTCCACCTCAGGCAATTGGATTAATTCTCTATAATCACTAAAAGCTTTGACTCCTTTTTCCACCTTATCGAGGCCCAACTGTAGATTTTTTTTATCTACATCACACATGGCCACCACGCGAGTACCGGCATAGGGTATATGTCCACGACCCATGCCTCCAGTTCCTACAATCGCTTTTGTTAATTGATCGCTAGGAGCTAAAAAACCTTTACCCAACACATGACGGGGTACAATGCTAAAGGCGGTCAAACCAAGGACTGATTGTCCTAGAAATTTTCTTCTTGATACACTCATTTTGATTAAATAGGTTGAGATACCAAGTTATAAAAAAAAATGCAAAAAATAATCCTTTTATTTTATTGAATAAAAGACAAAACCACAAAATAATAAAATCTTAATGCAAGCCCTTTTTACTAGGTAAGTACGACACATAAACTGCGCGCCCCATGGGCTCCTATGACCAAGGATTGTTCAATATCAGCTGTCTTTGAAGGGCCTGAAAGAAACAAGCCAAAATCAGCATAATTCCCATCCAAGCGCTCATAAGCTTCGTGAAGCGTGGCTACGATCTCCGATTTAGCCACATAAATAACTAAATGTTGGCATATAAAGGGCGCCACTCGATTAGGTAAAAACTGATCCGATAACCAAATAGCACCATTCTCTGCTACCCCAAACATTCCGTCAATTTCTAATACGTCAACGGCCTCTAAATCGAGGCCATTAGCCACCACATCCTGTGAGGCGTAACGCTGTAAATCCGGATAAATTTCACTTAAGCGAGCCTCAGCATTCTTCTTGTTTTCTACTTCTATGCACATGGCACCAACAATCGACAAGGAATTTTTAAAGTCACCCACAGGATCCTTAGTCGCCGAATAGCTCTTAAAATCGCCAGGATGAGAAATTTCTCTTTTCTCTAAGGCCTTAATTGCCCCAAAAATTTCTGATCTCGAGCTCATTTATTTTCGATTTTTATACCAAGATTGAAAACTTTCCTTAGGCGCATCTGGCATTTCTCGCTGTTTGAACCAAGGATTAAAGCTGTTATTTACGATAAAAGGAGCAAACCGCATCACAAGACGCCCCATATATCCGGCCATCCTGAAAATAGTAGGGTTAGAAAAAACAAAGGCCATTCCCTTCATCGACAAGGACTTACCTATTGGCGCCAAACCTTCTTTCATTAAATCCTGACGCCAAAACCATAACTGCTCATGAATATTAATTTTCACCGGACACACATTGGAACATGATCCACAAAGTGTACTGGCAAAGGGTAAATCGACATTGGCCGACTTATCAAAATTAGGTGCTAAAATCGAACCGATCGGTCCAGCCACCGGTTGGTGATAACTATGTCCCCCACTCCTACGATATACAGGACAGGTATTAAAACAAGCAGCACAGCGAATACACTTTAAGGAATTACGGAACTCGTCGCGGGCCAATTGGCGTGTGCGACCATTATCCACCAACACAATGTGCATTTCTTGTCCCTCACGTGGTTTCGCAAAATGACTTGAATACGTAGTGATTAATTGGCCCGTAGCACTTCTAGCTAACAATCTCAAAAATACACCGAGATCTTTTCGCTTAGGAATCATTTTTTCAATGCCCATGCAAGCAATATGAACTTTGGCTAAATGCGCTCCCATATCGGCATTCCCTTCATTCGTGCAAACAACAAATTCACCCGTCTCCGCCACAGCAAAATTGACGCCTGTGATGGCTACATTGGCTCCTAAGAAATACCCGCGTAAATGTTGGCGTGCCGCCTCAGTCAAAAACTGTGGATCTTTATTTCCTTTTGGCGTTCCTAAAAATTCATGAAATGTCTCGCCAACATCCTCTTTTTTCAAGTGAATGGCAGGCAAAACGATATGGCTAGGAACCTCATTTCTAAATTGGACAATACGTTCACCCAAATCTGTATCCACAACCTCTACCCCTTTTTTGGTCAAAAACTCATTCAAATGACATTCCTCCGTCAGCATGGATTTACTCTTCACTAATGCCTTTCCTCCATGTTTTGAAATGATCGAATGAACAATTTCATTGTGTTCTTGCGCGTCTTTGGCCCAATGAACAATGATTCCATTTTTCTGTGCCTTCGCCTCAAACTCCTCCAAATACTGACCCAAGTTTGCCAGTGTATGGTCTTTAATTGAGGATGCTTGCTCACGCAAAGCTTCCCACTCAGGCAATAATTTTGAAACTTTATCCCGCTTGGACCTGACAAACCAAAGGGTTTCATCGTGCCAAGTGGTGCGCTCAGCATCGGCAATAAATTTCTCAGAAGCCTCCGCGTGATTAAGCATGATTTAAGATTTCTACAATGTGTTTCACTTGAACTTTTGAGCCTTGTCTTTTTAAAATACCTTCCATGTGCATTAAGCAGGAAGTATCGCCACCCACAATAAATTCGATTCCGTTTTTCAAATGCGATTCCACTCGATCCTGAC
The DNA here is from genome assembly GCA_903933935.1 of uncultured Cytophagaceae bacterium. GTDB lineage: Bacteria > Bacteroidota > Bacteroidia > Cytophagales > Spirosomataceae > Aquirufa. Next base: position 22,820 of record CAIZMB010000096.1, on the reverse strand, counting down.
CCATACGAACAGAGACTGCCTCTTCCGTTACGCAAAAAGTACCCCCAAAACCACAACATTCATCCGCACGCTCAGGGTACACATATTCCACGCCCTTGACTAAATCCAATAAAGAAGCTAGCTTGGAAAATGGCTTTTCATTTAACTCAGTCATCGAACTTAGGTGTAAGCCTCGCTGGCCATGGCAACTCTGATGCAAGCCTATTTTATGAGGGAAATTAGCTGATAACGATTTTACTTTAAGTACATCCACTAAAAACTCACAAATTTCAAACACACTTTTTCTAATCTTTTCTGATGGATGATGTTCCTTTAAATGCAAAATACATGAACCCGAAGGACCCACGATGTAGTCAAACCCATCAAAGTTTTTAGAAAAATTGGTATCACAACCCTCCGTGGAGGAAGCAAAACCAGAATTGGCCATGGGTTGGCCGCAACAAGTTTGATTGGAAGGAACGTGAACTTCAATACCTAGTTTCTCCAATAATTCCAAGGTCGCTATGGCCACCTGAGGGTAAAATTGGTCTACATAACAAGGTACAAATAGAGCTACACGCATGTTAAAATTTTTTAATTTTTACGAGATCCATAGGGATATCTTTGGTGTTCCAAGTTTCATGCATCATCAATGCAGCTCCTAAAGAGCTTGCCTGAGCAACTTCCGCCCCATAAATTTCAAAAGCTGGAAAAGCATGAACTAAGAAATTCATATATAATGGGTTTTTACTAAATCCTCCGTCGACTAATATTTTGGTCACTGGACTATCTTCTTTTAACAACAACCTCAATGAAAATATTTGTTGGCACGCCAAATCAATCATCAATTGCACATACGCTAACTCGTAGGTCGGGAATTTGTTTAGATCCCTAACATTAAAAACACAATCCACCAAATAATTCATATGCGCTTGCTCAACAGAAGGAATATTTTTCATTTGATCATCCAAAACCGCTAGATAAGAAGTTTCAAATTCCACAGTTTTATAGTGAGTTGGCGATACTTGATAATGCTCTTGTAATCTCTTAATTTGAATCTCATGGGTATTTCCTGCAAATAAACGAGCCGCCTTTACAGGTTTCCCATTCCCTTGTAAAAAACATAAGACATCATTTTTTAACTCGATCGCTGACAATGGTTTTTCATCAAAGGGATTCATGGCAATACACCAAGTCCCCGTAGATAGCAGTAAAAAAGGGGAATCCATTACGCGCAAATAAGGAACTAATGCGGATGAAGAATCATGTAAACCTAAACCCACCGGAATCTTCGTTTCCTCATTCAGATAGGAAGTATTTGATGGTGCTATTTCTGGCAATTTATTTCTTAGGCCAAAATCGGTCACCCAATCATGATACGTTTTTTTATCAAAATCCCAAAAGGCAGTATGGCAGCCAATCGATGTGATTTCAGAAGCAAAATTTCCCGTAAAAATGGACGATAAAAAATTAGGCCAATGCATAACCCACCTAGTTTTACTCCAAACATCAGTACTTACCTGAGACACTCGGAAGGCCTGAAGTCCTGAATTCAAATTACCTAAAATAGGTGAAGCTGTTGCTCGAGCAAATTCATCCTCACCCCCATAATTTGAATAGGGGAAAAGCCCCTCAGGAAAAGCTTTCAAATAATTATAGAGTGGACTAACCGCATGACCTTTTTCGTCAACAAACACGACGGTTGCCCCATATCCAGAAAAATTAAGTGCACATATTTGATATTCAGGATGGGCATTAATTTCAGCAAAAGTTTGCAACATCCACGAACGAACGGCTGGTAGATCCTCCCCTAGAAAACCATCCTCATCAGGAATTTCATTGAAATTTTGTTGGCGTTCGAAGACGATCTGATACAATTCATTCCAAAGGAAAACTTTTTTATTTGTTTTACCAATGTCAAAAACTGCCATGACCTTCATGCGATCCCCCATTATAATCCAGTAGCCTGCGTTTTTTCTCCGCGCGTTTCGATCAATTTTGCACGCGCATTTGTATTTCTAAAATATGCCAAAGGATCCAAAGCTCCCCCTAATTCCAAACGAGCCTGAGCTACGAGTGAACGTACATCTGTCCTAAAAGCGGCTTGTAAAATTTCTTGGCATTTTACAACATCATTTTCGTCACGGGCAATTTCCAATGCTTTTTGATCCACTAATAAAGCCTGAGCATAGGCAATTTGAATTGCTTCAACAGATTGCATTAAGTCTTCTAAAGGATCCTTCACATTATGTGAAGCATCAATCATCCAACCAAGGTCTTTTGCGTGGTTCATTCCATTCGCATCCATCCCTTCCACTAACTCATTGAAAATTAAAAACAACTGATAAGGCTTGATCGATCCGGCGGTTAAATCGTCATCTCCATATTTGGAATCATTGAAATGGAATCCACCTAATTTACCTTCCATCAACAAGATTGATACAATTTGTTCAATGTTTGCGTTGGGTAAATGATGACCTAAATCGACTAAAGTATACGCTTTCGGACCTAATTTATTTACCATGGAATAGGAAGCACCCCAGTCGCCAACGGTCGTCGAATAGAAATTAGGTTCATACGCTTTATATTCTAAATATAATTTCCAATCGGAAGGCAATGCCGCATAAATCTCTTCTAAACTTTCAACTGTTCTTTGATATGTTTTTCTGAAATTCAATTGGCCAGGAAAACAAGACCCGTCGGACAACCAAACCGTTAAGGATTTAGAACCCAAACTCACACCATGTTTAATAACTTCAATATTATGATCTATGGCTTGCTTACGCGTTGCCTTAGAAACGTGTTGTAAAGACCCGAATTTATATGAAAGCGCTTGGCCCGATTGGTCTTGAAACGTATTTGAATTTACTGCGTCAAAGGCTAAACCATACTGAGCAGCCAAGGTCATAATGGCCTTAGGATCCGAGGGAATATCCCACGGAATATGCAATGAGATGGCACCTGAAGATTTATTCAACGAGTGCAACAAACCAACATCGGCAATTTTCTCCTCTAAATTTCTAGGCTCTCCTCCCGCTGAAAACCGCCCAAATCGTGTACCACCTGTGCCTAAAGCCCATGAAGGAATTGCAATTTGAAAATCTTTCAATTTTTGAATTAGACTTGAAGGCACACTCACCTCACTGGTCAGAAATTCAAGTTGGCGCTGATGCCTCCCTACTAAACCTTCATTATGACTCGAAATATCCATATCTATCTTAAAAAACCAGCAGCTACTCCACCATCCACATTCAAGGCATTTCCAGTCGACTTACTCAATAAACCACCCACAAAAGCAAAACATGCATTGGCGATGTCTTCTGGCAATACCGACTTATTTAAAATAGTTCTTTTGGCGTAAAAAGCGGGTAATTCCGCCACTGTAATGCCGTAAGCTTTCGCTCTACCTTCGGCCCAACCGCCTGCCCAAATATTGGAATCAGCAATAACAGCATCTGGATTTACCGTGTTTACGCGAATTTGATCTTCGCCAAGTTCAGCGGCCAACAACCTAGTCATGTGTGCTTGGGCAGCCTTAGCTGATCCATAACCCACATTATTAGGTCCGGCAACAAATGCGTTTTTAGAAACAATATTGATAATATCGCCCCCTAAGCCTTGTTTTCTCATGATGGCAACAGCTGCCTGAGAGACTAAATATTGCCCCTTCACTAATATGTTGTATAAACGATCCCAATCTTCTTGGGTATGCTCTAAAATACCTTTTGAAATACTTATTCCGGCATTGTTTACAATCAAATCTATCCCACCAAAGGCTAAACTGGCATCCTTCAAGGCTTGCTCGATGGAAGGCTGACTTGTTACATCCGCAATCACCGTAGTCACTGAATCACGGCCAAACAAACCAATAAACTCTTCTTTAGCCTCAGCCAAACGATCCGGATTAACATCGTTTAAAACAATGCATGCTCCTTCTTGAGCCATTTTTTTCGCAATCGCTTTTCCGATACCTCCTGCTGATCCCGTCACAAAAGCTACTCGGCCCGACAAAGATTTAGGCTTAGGCATTCGTTGCAATTTAGCTTCTTCTAATAACCAATACTCAATATCAAATGCTTCTTGGCGCGGCAATGAGGTATACGAAGAAATCGCCTCCGCTCCACGCATCACATTAATGGCATTTAAATAAAACTCATTTGCCACACGAGAGGTCTGCTTATCTTTCGCGAAAGTAAACATTCCGACTCCTGGATATAAAATAACCACAGGATTTGGATCTCTCATCGCTGGACTATTCGGGTGTTTACATGTCTCATGGTAAGAGGCATACATATCCCGATAAGCAACAAATAAAGGCTCTAATTGAGCTTTAATGGCATTTAAATCACTAAGATCTTGATCCGGTGTAAGGTTCAAAACCAAAGGAGAAATTTTAGTTCTCAAGAAATGGTCTGGACAAGAAGTACCTAAAGGCGCTAAACGATCCAAATCATTGGAATTAATGTATTGCAAAATGCGCTCATCATCTGAAAAATGACCGATCATTTGCACATGAGATGAACAGAAACCCCTCAAAATAGGTGCTAAAGCGGATGCTTGAGCCTTGCGCGCTTCTGGAGCAAGACTTGATATCTTTGATCCACCAAAAACAGGACGTGCAACGCCCTCCTTGGAAGCAATGTATTCAGCACATTTTTCAATGACTTCTAACGTATTAATGTAACAATCATAGGAAGTATCAGCCCAGGTAAATAATCCATGAGAACCTAACATGATGCCTTTTAATGCTACACCACGAGAAGCCGCTTCTGAAAGACAAGCTCTCAACTGTAAACCTAAATCGTATCCAGGACGTTGCCAGCCAACCCAACCAATTTGCCCACCAAACAACTCATCCGTTATTTTTTTACCATCTTTCGCTGCTGCTATGGCAATAGCCGCATCTGGATGAAGGTGATCTATATGTTTAAATGGCAAAAAACCATGTAAAGGAGTATCAATGGAAGGAGCTTTTGATGCTAAATCAAAAATGCAATAATTGAACAATTCAACCATTTCATCTTCATGCTCTAAGCCACGATATACATTTTCTAACGATTTGAATCGGTCCATGTACAATGCCGCACAACCTGATTTTTTTAAAGTACCAATATCTCCACCAGATCCTTTTATCCACATCACATCCGTCTCAGAACCCGTCAAAGGATCTTTATCTTTTATCTTTACGGAAGTGTTTCCTCCCCCATAATTTGTTAAGCGCAAATCAGCACCCAATAAATTAGATCGGTAAATAAACAAATCCACCTCATTGCCTTTCATCGCTTCGGCTTTTGCGTCGTCCCAGAGGTATGAAACGTGATTGTATTTTTTTGACATTGTCTTAAATTAATTATTAATACGAAGTAGTTAAGTAGTATAATTTGCAATCAAAAATAATCACAAATTAAAGCCCAACAATCCTATTAGGCATAAGGATAGTCTTATTTTTTCAATTTTTTAACATTCATTGATTGATCGAAATAATCAACAACTAAATGACTCAATGCTTTTACGCCAACTTGAAATTGTGATTCGTCCAAATAAAAGTCAGGTGTATGGTGCGCAGCTACTTCGGTGGCCTTTTTGCCCGCAGGCCTTGCCCCCAAAAAGAAGAAAATACCAGGTACTTTCTCTTGGAAATAACTGAAGTCTTCCGCACCCATGTGCGCATGTATTAAACTAACGCCTTCTTTTCCATTGATGCCGTTTAATGTAGGCAGCATGTTTTCAACTAATTTAGGATTATTGTAGGTCACTGGATATCCAGTACCTATCGTAACATCGGCTTTCCCTCCCCCACTTAGGGCTATATTGGTGGCAATTTCGTTGATTCGACGATGCACTAATTCTCGCTGAGCTGGATCGAAGGTTCGAATTGTTCCAATCATATGAGCACTTTCAGGAATAATATTCTGACGAATACCACTATGAATAGCCCCCACTGTTACAACTGCAGGATTTTCTGAAATATTAACACTCCTTGAAACGATCGTCTGTAAACCCATGACAATTTGAGATGCAATAACAATGGGGTCTACTCCCGCCCAAGGATTAGCCCCATGCGCTTGCTTTCCATTGACCTTAATATCCAGCTGGTCCACGCCAGCCATCGTAGCTTCAGGTCTATATTCGATTAAACCTAAATCAGATTGGGCTTCAATATGTAAACCAAAAATAACATCCACTTTAGGATTTTCTAAAACCCCTTCCTTCACCATCAATTCTGCCCCAGAGATAATTTTTTCTCCTTTTTCATTGTAAACTCCCTCCTCTGATGGCTGAAAAATAAACTTAACCGTACCGGCTAAATTAGCCTTTTCGGAAGCTAAAATTTGAGCTACCGCCATCAACATCGCCACATGTGAATCATGACCACAGGCATGCATAACGCCTGTTTTTTGACCGTTGTAGACTACTTCTACTTTCGATTTAAACGGCAAATTTCCTCGTTCAGTCACGGGCAAAGCGTCCATATCAGCACGCAACGCAACCACCGGACCTGGCTTGCCACCACGTAAAATTCCAACTACACCCGTGATAGCCACTTTTTCTTGTACTTCTAATCCTAAAGATTTCAAATGCGCGGCTATAATGCCAGCCGTCCTAAACTCTTGATTCCCTAATTCTGGATGCTCATGAAAATCTCGTCGCCAAGCAATTACTTGATCTTTCAACGCATCCGATTTTTGATTAATGGAAGGCTTCAAAGCCGTTTGGGCATTGACCAGTGAAAAATGTAAAATAAATGAGGCGATTAATAGAAATTGTTTTTTCATTTTATGTCGTTGATATTCAAAAATTTATTTCCCTTTAATACGAATAAAAAAGTCCTAAGAAAGAAGGTACAAAGCTTAGATTTATCTCAGAATTAAATTCGAATTTCCGCTGTGCAACTAATCTTAGGACTCTTTAATAATACTCAAATTAGGAATTATTTATACCCCCACTTTTTCATGATTTGTAAATCTTCTTTTACACAATCGATCGGAGCAATTCCTTGGTAAGCTTCTTGTTCAATAATAAAATGTTTAGTTCCACCCAAAGTGTCGCCCAACTTCACCATTTCTAACACATTAATGATTCCTTTGCCTAAAATAGTACTTTCGTATTTATCCTCACCCGCCTTTGAAACTATTTCATCCTTTACGTGCATGGATACAAAACGGCCCGGCCATTTTTTCAAAATTTCGGCTGGAACTCCACCACCATTGATCATATTACCTATGTCTAATTGCTGCGTCACTAATTTAGGATCCGTGCTATTTAACATGATATCATAAAGCAATTCGCCTTCTAATTTTTCAGAAAATTCGAAATCATGGTTGTGATACCCAAATTTCATGTCAAATTTTTGACATAATTCTCCAGACTTATTAAATATGTCCATGTATTTCAAAAGCAAATTTTTGTCTTTTCGAATTCCCATGTCGATCGATGGGCTAATGACAAATTCCTGACCACATGTAGCCGCATCCTCCACAGTATTTTTCCATAAGTCAGTAAAGTCTTTTTTCGAATCATCCCAGTGTGGTTTTCCCATAACCGTGTGACCCGATGGCATTTTCAAACCTAAATCATCTAAGCGTTTTTTAAATTCCTGCGCGGACCAACCGTAAAACTTGCGATTAATGTAGTTTGCGTGTTCCACATATTTATACCCCATCTCGGCCAATTTCGTCAAAGTCCCCATGGGATCTTTATTCATTTCAGCGCGAATGGAATACAATTGAATACCAACTAGTTTTTTATATTTAGCAGCTGCCAAAGATTGTAAGGCCGGAGAGGCGATAGCGATAGCTCCAAGGCCAAAAGCACTTTTTCTTAAAAAAGATCGTCTTGATGAATTCATATATTAGGTTTTTTTTATAGGTCTAAACTTAACAATTCTATTTCAATTTTACAAAAATCGCGTAACTTCGGACCATGCAACCTCTCGCTGAACGAATGCGTCCCACCTCTTTGGAGGATTATATTGGCCAAGAAAAGGTCATTGGCCCAAACGCTCCTTTAAGAAAAGCAATTGACGCAGGTCATTTACCCTCATGCATTCTTTGGGGTCCACCGGGGGTAGGAAAAACAACTTTAGCTACCTTATTAGCCGGTGCCTTAAAGCGAACCATTTATACTCTTTCTGCTGTACAATCAGGAGTAAAAGAGGTCCGCGAAACGCTAGAAATGGCGAAGAAAAACCGAATGTTTAATCCTCAATCTCCCATCTTATTTATAGACGAGATTCATCGTTTTTCTAAATCCCAACAAGATTCCTTGCTCAATGCGGTAGAAAAAGGGGTGGTTACTTTGGTAGGGGCAACCACGGAAAATCCTTCTTTTGAAGTTATATCGGCCTTATTGTCTCGTTGCCAAGTCTATGTGCTGGAATCTTTGGAGTCTAAGCATCTCCAACAAATGTTAGAAAAGGCCATCGAAAAAGATCCACTTTTCAAATCTAAAAAAATTGATTTAAAAGAAACAGATGCCCTATTTCATTTTTCCGGTGGCGATGGACGGAAATTGTATAATCTTTTTGAGTTATTAATCTCTTCTGAGAATTCAGATAAATTAGAAATCACTAATGCGCTTGTTACGGAAAGGCTTCAGAAAAATTTGGCCTTATACGATAAAGATGGCGAGCAACATTATGACATCATTTCCGCCTTTATCAAATCGATTCGAGGTTCCGATCCAGACGCAGCTGTTTATTGGCTTGCGCGTATGTTGGTGGGCGGAGAATCCCTGGAGTTTATTGGACGCCGACTTCTAATTTTAGCTTCCGAAGATATTGGCCTAGCTAATCCTAATGCACTTTTGATCGCACAAACATGTTTCGAAGCTATTCGTGTGATTGGAAATCCGGAGTCTAGAATTATTTTATCCCAAACCGTTATCTATTTAGCTTCTTCCCCAAAAAGCAATTCGGCTTATAAAGCAATTAATCAAGCGATGGATTATGTGCAGAAAACTGGAAATTTACCAGTACCCCTACATTTGCGAAATGCACCAACCAGGTTAATGAAGGATTTGAATTATGGGGCCGATTACAAATACCCGCATGATTTTCCGGGCAATTTTGTCGAACAAAATTATTTTCCTGAGGTGGACAAAAAGCCGATTTTTTATACCCCTGGAAAAAATGCAAACGAAGATAAGTTAGCAAAAATTAATCGTGACACTCCATCATAAGCAGAGCGCCTGATTGATAGGAAATTTTCACGATTCCATCGGATTTTGATTCATTGCTAGAGCTAGTTTGTTGGCCCAACAATAATACCGGGTGATTTAATTCATACACAAGCCCTTCGCTTTTCACCTCCCTGGCTTCTCCATACGGAATTAATGACAGGGGCGTTCCTGCAGGATACCACTTTTCGAAATGTTTGGGCAGTAAATAACTCGTGGAAAAGTTATCGAAAAAAACTATTTTCAACTGAGCACCATAGCGCACCAATGAATGAAAATTATTTAAGGTATGATCCATTCGTTTTCCAGTAGCCCACACCACATTCACCGCTGGATAACCTTCCTCTAATAAGTAATCAAAGGCTTTTTCTAAATCCGTTTTATTTTGATCAGGGGTATGTATTTTCTTCAAAGGATAATGATCAAATTCATGGGAATGATTGGTGGCATGATCAAAATCACCCAACCACACATCGACCTTAATTCCTAAATCAATAACGCGCTGAATGGCGCCATCTAAAACGACGACGGTGGGCGACCATTCCAACAATTGCTCCAGTAAATCCATGGAACATTCTTCCCCATTGGCAATAATAAGCGCAGGTTCTTGCTTGTCTCGAATGATGTGATGAGAGGACATATTAAGACTTAAAATCAGATTTGCCTCCAGTTTTAGAGATCAATTTCGTTTCTTTAATGACAATTCCTTTGGAAATCGATTTACACATATCATACACCGTTAATGCCGCGATGCTGGCTCCCACCAATGCTTCCATCTCCACTCCTGTTTTAGCCTCTAGTCGGCAAATACACGTGATAATTACCTGATCTTCGCTGGTTTCAAATTCAAATTTACAGGAATCCAAGCCTAATGGGTGACACAAAGGAATCAGATCAGCCGTTTTTTTGGCTCCCATAGTTCCGGCAATAGTCGCCGTTTGAATAATGCTCCCTTTCTTGGTTTGCCATCCCGCTAAAGATAATTGGGATGCGACTTCCTTCCCTAAATACACGATCGATTGAGCGCGAGCTTCACGAACCGTTTCATTTTTAGCACTTACATCCACCATTCCTGGTTGGCCATTTTCATCTAAATGAGAGAAGGAATTTGACATATTAAAATAAATTTGTGAACAAAAATACATGACTATGTTTCATTTTAACGATTTTTTTAGAAATTTATAGAAATAGCATTTCCAAAATGATTAACCCAAACGAGGCCCTTAATTTGATTCAAGGTTTAATTGTACCCCAACAGGTACAAAATGTAGCGATTCAAAACGCCATTGGGTTGATCCTTGCAGAAGATTTAACGGCCGATAGAGACTTTCCTCCTTTTAACCGTGCGATGATGGATGGCATTGCCATCAAAAATACAGCGCTTAATAAATGGTTGATTGAGGACATTGCGTTCGCGGGAGAACCACAAAAGCATTTAGGCCATTCAAATGCTGCCATCGAAATTATGACGGGAGCTCCCGTTCCTTTAGAATGCAGCAGCATTATTAAAATTGAGGATATTGTATTTTTTGAATTAGCCGGAGAAAAATGGGCGGAATATGTAGGTATAGATCCTATAAAACAAGGCCAATTCGTCCACGCCCAAGCCAGTGATTGCAAGCAAAACGACCTAATTCTTTCCTCTGGGACTAAAATAGGTCCCGTGGAAATTGCCATTGCAGCGACCATTGGTAAATCGGAATTAAGCATATTTAAAAAACCAGCCATCGCTATTTTCTCGACAGGCGATGAAATAGTCGGCATACAAGAAAAGCCACAAGCACATCAAATACGCAGCTCCAATTCCATGATGTTGGAATCTGTCCTGAAATCACATGGCTTTTCTACAACGGTATCACACATTAAAGATGAAAAAAGCGTCGTTGAGAAATCTTTGGAATCTGCTTTAGAAAAGCATGAAATCCTATTGCTTTCAGGCGGCGTATCTGCCGGCAAAAAAGATTTTATTCCAGAAGTTTTAGCAGAACTTGGCTTTAAACCAATCTTTCATAAAATTGCCCAAAAACCTGGTAAACCACTTTATGTGGGAAATAGAGCCGATGGGCGATTGGTGTTTGCGTTTCCTGGAAATCCTATATCGACATTAACCTGTTTCTGGATTTATTTTTTACCTTGGTTGCTTGGAAATCAATTGATTTTATCCACGATACCTGTGGCTAATTTGCCTGCCTCAAATCCAAAATTAGATCAATGGCTGCCCGTAAAAATAAAAGGGGGCCAAGCAGAAACCCTGAAAAATAATGGATCAGGGGATTTATTTCATTGGAAATTTGCGGATGGGCTGGTGTGGCAAAAAGCGGGGTCAACAGATCAATCACTTCCATTTTTTCCTTTAAGATCGTGATATGGAAATAAAAATACATGCCTTTGACTTAAAGTTAAAACATACCTTTTCCATCACACATGAATCAAGGGATGTTCAACCGACCTTAATCGTGGAGCTTTGTTGGCACGGCAAAAGTGGATTTGGCGAAGCCACAGAAACGCCCTATTATGGCGTCAGCATAGAAAAAATGATTGGTCAATTAACTAGCATTAAAGAAATTCTGCCGACCGATATCCTACCCCATCCGAATGATTTTTGGAAATTAATGTCGCAGCATTTATTGGATGATCATCCTTTTGCATTATGTGCCATAGATGTGGCCTATTGGGATTTATGGGGCAAAATGCATGAGAAACCCTTGCATGAAATGTGGGGTTATTCGACAGCAAAAAACATCCTTACGGACTATACCATCGGAATGGATTCCATCGAGAAAATGATTGAAAAAATGCATGAGATGCCTTTCCCTTTATATAAAATTAAATTAGGTACTGATCATGATTTAGAGATCATCGAGGCTTTGCGAAAAGAAACGGATGCCGTTTTTAGGGTTGACGCCAATACGGCTTGGACACCTGAACAAACGATTTATTTTTCGACTTCTTTGAAAGACATGGGAGTGGAGTTCATTGAGCAGCCATTAAAAGCGGATGATTGGGCTGGCATGAAAAAGGTCTTTGAACAATCTGCACTGCCTATCATGGCGGATGAAAGTTGTATTTTAGAACAAGATGTGGAGAAATGTGTAGGCTATTTCCATGGGGTAAATATCAAATTAATGAAATGTGGGGGCATTACACCGGCTTTGAGAATGATCAAAAAAGCAAAATCTTTAGGCTTAAAAGTAATGGTGGGTTGCATGACAGAATCGACTATTGGTTGTTCGGCGATAGCCCAATTAGTTCCACAATTAGATTTTGTCGACATGGACGGATGCCTTTTAGTTGACGATACGATCGCAAGTGGTATTCGCATTGAATACGGAAAAATCATTTATTCCAAAACCGCCGGCACAGGAGCTGAATTAATAAAGCGCAATTGACAAACTACCAATTACATAGTGATATCATTCCAGGAAGATGGGTCGATTACGAAGGTAAAAAACTTCGTTGGCTCGGGGGCACCAACTATCTTTCCATCGGGACTCATCCATTATTTCAGGAAAAGTTAAACGAAGGAATAAAAAAGTTTTCGCAAAACTGGGGAAGTTCGAGGCGAAATAATTTACAAATATCCGTTTGGGAGGAGCTTGAAGATTTATTCATAAAAAAATACGATAGGCCCGCGGCTGCGTTAAGTTCGTCGGGGATGTTGGCCGGCCAAACAGCAATGCAAATAGCATTCCAATTAAAACCAAAGTCTTTATTAAACATTGCGCCCAATACGCACCCAGCATTATGGAGCAGGCCCTACATTCCATTTAATGGAACATTTAAAGAATGGGAAAACACCTTAAAGACCACTGATATTATTGCCATAGATGGTACCGGATCCCCTTGGGTCGAAGGCATCGATTTTGATTTTGCAGCTTCGCTGTCGGAGGAGAATATCCTACTGGTCGACGAATCTCACCGAATTGGCATCCAAGATATCCAGATAAAAACAGAGGCCAATTTGATTCAAACTGCCTCCTTATCAAAAGCTTATGGAATTCCAGCCGGGATTATTTTGGGAGAAGTGGATGTAATAGACCATTTAAAATCAGATCCTTTTTGGGTAGGTTCATCGCCACCCAATCCCGCATTTTGCTATGCATGTTTACATGCACAAGAGGCCTATGAGGAACAATTGGGCCAATTAAAACATTCCATCAAATTAATGGATGAGGGACTGAGAAAAATAAATATGTCCGTCAAAAGATTGCAGGGGTATCCAACATTTTGTTCATCGTCGCCCGACTTATTTGAGTATTTAAAAGGCAAAGGATTTTTAACTAATCAATTTTCTTATCCCGATATTAATGCTCCGGCCATTTGTAGGGCCACCCTTAGCAGTTTATTAACTGATGAGGACATAGAAGAGCTAATTGACGCATTAGTAAATTTCAAAGATGTTTAAAAACATATTTCTGACTAGTTTATTGATCATTAGTATGCTTGTAAAAGCACAGGATAATCCATTGGCTTCGATATTAAAATCAGAGAAATTTAAACAGATTGCAGAAAATCCATTAAAATACAGAGTTCAGATATTGTATACTCAAATCAATCGGGATAAGTATAACAAGCCCTCGCTCACAACATATTCCTATCGAACAGATTCCAAAGAATATTTCTACCCAGCTAGTACCGTTAAATTGGCCGCGAGTGTCTTGGCTTTAGAAAAAATCAATGCCTTGGGATTAGACAAAAATTGGTTCATGTTTACGAGGAAAAGTCGGGAGGGCCAACAAGAAATAAATCAGGATCATAGCGCTGAAAATGGGAAACCCAGTGTGGCGCATTACATCAAAAAGATTTTACTCGTTTCAGACAATGAAGCGTATAATCGGCTTTATGAGTTTCTAGGGCAAAAAGAGTTTAATCAAACCATGAAATCAAAGGGATTTAAAGGGGTCAGATTTACCCATCGATTGCAAGTTCCGCTCACGCCTTTTGAGAATCAATTTACGAATCCGATCGAGTTTGTTGACACGACAGGTCGCACACGATATTTTCAAGAAGCCGCGTTTAATGATCAAGCCATCTTTTCAAAAAAACCGATTTTATTAGGCCAAGGATTCATGAATTCCCAGGGTCAAATTGAGCATCAACCCTATGATTTTACCTTAAAAAACGCCTTTCCTTTAGCTGCCCAGCATGAATTTTTGCAGAGACTTATGTTGCCCGAGGTCTTCCCTAAAAAGAAACAATTCAATTTAACGCAAGAGGATTATGCCTTCCTGTATCAATACATGTCGCAATATCCCACGGAAACCAGGTATCCCAACTACCTCATGGATTCCACTTTTTATCCAACGTATTGTAAGTTTATTTATTACGGAGCCAATAAAAATGAACCCATACATAAGAACCTAAGGATTTTCAATAAAGTTGGGGATGCCTATGGATTTTTGTTGGACAATGCCTATGTGGTCGATTTTGAAAACCAAATTGAATTTATGGTATCAGCCGTTATTTTATGCAATGAAGATGAAATATTTAATGATGACCTGTATGATTATGATCGGATTGGATTCCCGTTTTTAAAACAATTAGGGCGGGAAATTCATGCTTATGAATTGAAACGGCCTAAAAAATATCCACCTAAATTGGATCATTTAAAAATTAACTATGAGAGATGAAATAATCCTCAATTTGAATCAATCTGAAACAAAAGGATGAAATTATCTCGTATTTATTTTGCTGTATTTTCAGTTTAAAACTATAATTTACATTTCAATTAAAAATCATTAAAAGATAAAATTCAATGTTTACATATTTTAAGAAAATCAGTTTAGCTCTATATTTCATTAGTTGCCTGCTGCCCAATGCTTTAGCAAAACCTAATCAAAAAGGAAAATGGGTTTTACTCTTTGATGGCAAAACGACAAAAGGTTGGCGCGGAGCCTACCGCAAAGATTTCCCTAAACATGGTTGGGTGGTAAAGGATGGAGAACTACGAGGTGAATTATTGGCCGGCGTAGAATCAAGCGATGCGGGCGACATCGTGACGCTTAAAAAGTACCGCAATTTCGAATTGGTTTTTGATTGGAAAATAGGCCAAGGAGGTAATTCTGGTGTCAAATATTTTATCGAAGAACGCCTGCCTAAACCCCAAGGATCACAGCCTGGATATGAATATCAATTAATTGATGATGCCGAATACATTTACAATAACAAGCATTTGCCTCAGGATCTTAAAACGGCATCCATTTATGATGTGATTGCCGCAGATAAACCCGATACCAAAATAGATATCTGGCATACTTCTCGAATCCTAATTAAAGATAGTTACATTGAACATTGGCTTGACAACAAACGCGTGTTGGCGATTGACAGATCAACAGATGTTTTCAAAAATGGGGTTTTAGATAGTAAATTTAAAGACTATCCCAATTTCGCTACCCTTTCAGAAGGGCATATTTTATTGCAAGATCATGGGCATCATGTAGCGTTTAAAAATATCAAAATAAAAGAACTATGAAGCGTCGAGATTTCTTAAAAAACACAGCATTGACCACTGCTACCATAGCTATTCCCTCCATTGTTCCTTCATCCGTTTTTGGTAAAAATGCGCCATCTAATCGCATTACAGTAGGTTTTATAGGCACAGGCCGACAAGTTTTTGCGTCTAATTTACCTCAAATGTTGGCAGTTGAAGGAGTCCAAGTGACAACCGTTTGCGATGTGGACACCTGGCGCCAAGCAGAGGCTCAAAAATTTGTCAATGAATTTTATACCAAAAAAAATGGCGTAATTTCTTATAAAGGTTGCCAAACGGTCGGTGATTATCGCGATGTCATCAACGATAAAAAAATTGATGCCCTAATGATTTCTACGCCTGATCATTGGCATATTCCCATGGGATTAATGGCGGCAAAAGCTAAAAAACATTTTGCGATCGAAAAACCATTGAGTTTGAGTGTTGAGCAAGGAAGGCAATTGGCCGATGCGGTTAAAAAATACGGTGTGATTGCTCGGACCGATAGCGAATTTAGATCGGTTCGTAACCAAAATATGGCGGTAGAATTAGTTCGAAACGGATATTTAGGGGATTTAAAACGTATCGAAATCACATTTCCTTCTGATCCTACGCCAGTAACAACACAAGCAAATATGCCTGTTCCTAACGGATTAAATTATGATATGTGGTTGGGTCCCGCACCCTTTGTACCCTATACGCAAATGCGTGTGCATGACCTAAATCAAACCAATAAACGACCTAATTGGATGCGCATTGATACGTATGCACAAGGAATGATTTCCAATTGGGGCGCGCATTATTTTGATATGGCGCAATGGGCCAATAATAGTGAGAATTCAGGACCTGTGGAGGTGCAAGGAACCGGCGATTTCCCAAAAAGTCTTTGGAATACGATGATCAACTTTAAAGTCTGGTATAAATATGCCAATGGGGTTGAAATGACTTGTGAACAATCGCCCACCAGCACGCCTTCAATTACGTATTTCGGTACAAAGGAATGGGTGAAAATAGATGGCTATCCGGGTAAGGCAACGAGCAGTAATCCTGCCTTATTGGATCTTAAACCTAAATCAGGCGAAATGGATTTGACAGGTGTTTTGTGGGATAAAAATGATTTTATTCAAGGAGTTCGCACGAATCAACAAACACTTATACCCATTGAAGTCGGTCATCGGGGCATTACGATTTCCCAAATCGGTTTAATCGCTTGCCAAATCGGAGAAAAACTAAAATGGCAGCCAGAAAAAGAGCTTTTTGATGGAAATAATGCGGCAAATGCGCTTTTAGCAGCACCTATTTTGAGAAATAAATGGTTGTAGGGATTTTTCATCGACTGGTCGAAATAGACATAAAATTTCTATGATTTTCAAATGATAGATCCTTGTAAAAATTCAAAATTATAAATCGTAATAAACTATGCGTACCTATATTTTATTGATTTTGATTTGTTCCAATAGCCTTTTAGCTCAAAAAGTTAAAAATGAGTTTTTTGCCTTGCACAATATTATCAGAGGCGATAGCACGTATAATACTTTTGACAAGCAAGTTGAATTAGTGAAAAATGCGGGTTTTGATGGGATTGAAATCAATCAAATTGAAAGCTTTGATGGCATGAAATCAGCTCTTGACCAGTTCAAATTCAAAGGGTCCTATTTTTATGTAAAGCTACAATTGGGCGAACCCATTGATAATCGATTGGAAAGCGCCATCAACAAACTCAAAGGCACTAATACCATTATTGCTCCTTATATTCTGGCGGACACCAAACGTTTTAAACCAAATTCTCCTGAGGGTGATTCGGAGGCCATAAAGCTATTGCAGCTAATTTCTATGTGGTCAAAAAAGGCGGGATTGCAGGTAGCCATTTATCCACATTATAGTTTTTATGTGGAGCGCACAGACCATGCCTTACAATTGGCTCAAAAGGTAAATCGTAAAAATGTGGGATTATCATTTAATCTGTGTCATTGGCTGGCAACAACTAGTTTGGCTGAACGCGCTGATTTGAAAAATCATTTGAAGGAGCTTAAACCCTACTTAAAAATGATAACCATTTCTGGCGCTAGCGATATTATTTCGCAGAAAAAATCCATATTTGACGATTATATATTACCTCTGGGTACAGGCACCTTTGATACATATGATCTGGTGAAATTTATGGTAAAAACAATCAAATATAAAAAACCCATTGGCGTACAGTGTTACAACATTAAAGGAAATAAACCTCAGCTGATTAATAATACCATGACGGTTTGGAAGGGTTATAAAACACGATTGGAAAATGAAAATAAATGATAAATAGCCAACCACATATTGATCAAAAGCCTACGATGATTCGTTGGTGGATATGTGCGTTGTTGTTTTTTGCCACAACCATCAATTACATTGACCGACAGGTATTTGCTATTTTGGCTCCCCAACTACAAACTGAAATTGGTTGGTCAGAAATAGAGTATGGTTACATCGTGACGGCTTTTCAATTATCATATGCCATTGGATTGCTTTTGGTCGGAAAATTGATTGATTTTTTAGGAACGAAAAAAGGATTCATACTTTCCATAATCGTGTGGTCATTTGCAGCAATGGCACATGCGTTAGCTCGCACACCTATAGGATTTGGAGTAGCCAGGTTAGCTTTAGGGCTCGGAGAATCAGGCAATTTCCCTTCTGCCATCAAAACCATTTCCGAGTGGTTTCCTCGTAAGGAAAGGGCTTTGGCGACTGGAATTTTTAATTCCGGCTCGAATATTGGCGCGATCGTTGCCCCTTTGCTTGTACCTATCATTGCACTCAACTTTGGTTGGCAAGCAGCCTTTATCATCACGGGTTTATTGGGTTTTATTTGGTTGTTTTTCTGGCTTAGATTAATGAACCGCCCCGAAGAACACCCCGGAATTAATGCAGCTGAATTGGATTTGATTAAAGCAGATACGGAAGAGAGTCTTGAAAAACCAGCATCCATTTGGGAAATCATTCGTACTCGAAAAGTATGGGCAATAGCCATCGGCAAGTTTTTGACTGACCCTATTTGGTGGTTTTTTCTCTACTGGCTGCCCAAATTTCTTAATAGCACATACGGGTTAAAATTGGATAAAATTGGCTTGCCCCTCATTATCGCTTATTTGATTGCAGACGTGGGGAGCATAGGAGGCGGTTGGCTTTCATCCCATTTCCTAAAAATGGGTTGGAGTATAAACGCGGCTCGAAAAACTACATTGCTCATTTGCGCCATCATGGTAGTACCCATTTATTGGGCTTCGGGCATTGATGACTTATGGCCAGCGGTAATATTAATTGGCCTAGGCATGGCCGCGCATACGGGTTGGTCCGCCAACATGTATACGTTGGCAACCGACTTTTTTCCCAAAAAAGACATAGGAACGGTCGTTGGATTTATTGGAATGGCAGGAGCTGTGGGCGGGATGCTCATGGCATCAGCCACGGGACATTTGCTTGAAGCTACAGGTAGTTATAAAATTCTTTTTGTCATTGCTGCGTCTATGTACGGGATAGCATTGATGATTATTCATTTATTAGTACCCAATATTGATGCTGTAAAATCTTAAAAAATAGATCATGAAATTTACAAAAGAACATCTAGAGGCCTATCACCGCGATGGATATGTGGTAGTTTGTAATTTCTTCAAACATGAGGAGGTAGAATTATTGTATAAAATAGCCATTGACGACAACTTAATGAGCAAAAAAAGTTTTGACCGTACAGATGCATCTGGACTTAAAACAAAATTAGCTTTATGGTATTCATTAGATGAAAGCTTATATAGTAAGTTTGCTCGTTCTGAGCGTATTGTAAATGCCGTGGAGCAAATTTTGGGTGGCAAAGCAGCACATTACCATTCAAAGCTCATGCAGAAAGAACCTAAAACGGGGGGAGCTTGGGAGTGGCATCAGGACTATGGATATTGGTACAAAAACAATGGATTTTTATTCCCAGATATGCTAAGTGTACTGACCGCACTTACTCCAGCAACCAAGGAAAATGGGTGTTTGCAAATGATTCGAGGTTCGCACAAAATGGGAAGAATTGAGCATGGTTTTTCGGGGGAGCAAGTTGGCGCAGATATGGAAAAAGTGAATGAAGCGCTCAAAATAATGCCCTTAGAATATCTAGAGATGGATTTAGGAGATACGGCTTTTTTCCATTGCAATACACTACATGCTTCTGCGGCTAACCTGTCGGATAAGCCTCGTTGGTCTATTATTACAGCATATAATTTGGTTAGTAATAAACCCTACAAAGACGTTCACGCCAGCAGCTATATGCCAATAGAATCCTTTAAAGGAGATTTATTGACTCAAGATGCGATAAGTATTACGGATGATGCCGAGTTTTTGATAAAATAGGGGAAGGGTTTTTAGCGGAATAAATTCGATTTTGAAGGCCAAATTACACTTTCAATATAAGTCAATATTTTAAGGAGATTCATGGTTAGATGGTATAAAATATCTTAACCATGTAAAGGTGAATTCTGGCAGTCCCTATCAGCTATTAATTTTTGCCCTCCTATACGAGTAAATCAAAACAATTAAACCAAAAATAACGGATGGGATAGATAGGATTTGGCCCATATTAAGCGCCATTTGATTTTCGAAATCGCTTTGGTTTTCTTTCAAGAACTCATAGAAAAAACGAAGTCCGAACAAAACTACCATAAACAACCCGGTCATTAAACCTTCCTGTGTTTTCCCTTTCTTTTTTGACCAAAACCACATTAATAGCGTAAAAATCACCAGACAAGAAAGTGCTTCATATAATTGAGAGGGATGTCTAGCCACAACCATGGCAGGATCGCCCAAGGGGTTAAATTCATAATCCCTAAAAAATTTGAATCCCCAAGGAAGGTCGGTGGGCTTTCCAATGATTTCAGAATTCATTAAGTTCCCCATACGAATAAAAAATCCGGCCAATGAAACGACAATCACCATCCGGTCGGTCACATATAAATACGACTGGCCTGGATTTTTTTTCACGTAGAGATAAAAGGCCGAAAAAAGACCTACTGCCGCCCCGTGAGAGGCTAAACCTGAAAATGGAGGAGTAATCATTTGTATGAAAAAACGCATGGGGTCCGCTTGCAATAAAGGGAATTCATAAAAGAAATAGTGTCCCATTCGAGCGCCGACCACCGTCGCGACCATCGCATATAAAAGCAATTGGTCCGCTTGCTCCACTGGCCTCCCCTCCTTTTTGAATATATACGTCATCACTTGGAATCCCGCCAAAAAAGCCATGGCAAAGAATAGACCATAATAGCGAACAGGAAATTCAAAAATTTTAAAAATTTCAGGATTAGGATTCCAGTCAATTGAGGCAACGATCATAAAAATACATTTTCGATATCTTCAAAATTAAGGTATTTTTCTAAAATATTCACATGAATATTTAGACTTAGATTACTGAAATTTTTAGGTGTTTTAGACAAGATGATTGATCCTTTGTAAAAATAGGAATCTGGTCCTTTTTTAAAAATTCAAAAGGAATCATAGGCAGGAAGCGCAGGTTCTTAGCTAACAAATAAAAATTATCTATAAATTGTTTTTAGTTTCGTAGAAAAGATAGCTTAATGCAGGAAATCGAACCTTCCTATCAGTGGGAAAATATATACGAAGCATCCAAAGACCGAAAGTCGCCATTTTTTGGAAGATCATATTCACAAACCGAATATGAGCATGATATTTATGGCTATTACATTCATCCAAATTGGGACGAAATCGATTCTGAAACCCTCTATTGTAAGATTTTATTTACCGATTATGAGGCCAAATTTACCATCATTGAATTATTTGGCGAGTGGAATGATACCCTTCATAACGACATCATGCATTTGAAGCGAAATGTCATTGATCATTTATTAGCTGAGGGGATTAAATATTTCACATTGGTTGGAGAAAATGTTTTTAATTTTCACGGAAGCATCGAAGACGATTATTACGCCGAATGGTTTGAGGAGGTGGAAGATGGCTGGATCACGGGAATAAATTTTGCTGAATTTGTAGAAAGGGAATGGGAAAAATACCACATCGACTATTACATTAATTTTGGCGGGAACTTATATTTACCACAATGGAGAACATTGAAACCAGAGCTGATATTTTTGTCCATTAACCACATTATTTCGCATCGATTAGGTGCTGTGTAAAAAAAAATATTTAGCTTTGCCCACTTAATTACACATATTTAAACCTATCAAATTGATGAAAAATTTTATGCTAATGTCTCTTTTATGTTTGTCCTTTTTAGGATTTTCTAAAAAGCCTGATACGCGTTATTTTGAATTACGCGTTTACTATTGCCATCCAGGAAGATTAGATGCATTAATTCAGCGTTTTACAAATCACACAACGAAAATTTTTGAAAGAACGGGGATGACCAATGTCGGATATTGGATTCCGAATAAAAATGATGAAAATGCACTTTACTATATTCTAGCGTATCCAAATCAAGCGGCAAGAGATTCATCTTGGAAGCAGTTTGGCCGTGATCCAGAATGGAAAGAAGTTGCTAAAAAATCAGAAGAATCAGGTAAAATTGTCGCCAAAGTTGTCAGTACATTCATGAATGCGACGGATTTCTCCCCCAAAATCAAAGATTCAAAAGGATCTCAAGATCGCACGTTTGAACTACGTACTTATACGCCGTCTACAGATAAATTACCCAATGTATTAAGTCGGTTTAGAGACCATACCTTGAAATTATTCAAGAAGCATGGCATGACCAATATTGCTTATTTTTCAACGATCGATAAAGATCCGACAAAGCAAGGGAAGTTATTGTATTTATTAGCTCATTCAAGTGAAGATGCGGCAAAAGCTTCATTTGACAATTTCAGAAAAGATCCTAATTGGATCAAGGTAAAAGAGGCCTCTGAAAAAGATGGAAAAATTGTTGACAAAGTGGAATCTGTGTTTATGCACCCAACAAGCTTTTCAACTATCCGATAAAGTGATATCTTTGTGGCGTAATTTACTCATACAATTACGCCACAAGATTTCATGGAATGGATTAAAAAAGGATTAATTTTTTGCCCAGATGGCAATGAATTTTGGAATAAAAAAGGCTACGCACATGTAGTCTGTGCAGATAATAGCGATCCAAATAAACTCCGACTATATTACTCGGCGAGAGATGAAAAGGGAAGATGTCAGGCTTCCTTCATCGATTTAAATCCTC
>CAIZMB010000095.1 GCA_903933935.1 uncultured Cytophagaceae bacterium | reverse complement strand
CTCTGTTTAACTTAATTAATTGATTAATTAAGTCGGTTGCATTATAAAACTCATTTTCGGGAATCTCATTAATCAAATCCTTTTTAATAAGATAAATCCCTGCATTAGAAAAATAATTGAAAGTTGGCTTCTCTTTAAATGACTTTACACGCCCATTCTCTACGTCTAAAACCGCATAAGGAATATTGACATTATAGCTTGTCGTCGCTATGGACATATCAGCTTCACTCTCCTTAAACGAATTATAAAAATCCGCTAAATTTATATTAGTCAATAAATCGGAATTCATTATAAGTAAATCGGAATTCTTATATGTATTTGATAGTTTTATTGATCCTATTGTGCCTAATGGCAGCTCCTCTTCAATATAATGAATATCTATATTTTTTTTTGTGCCATTATCAAAATAATCTTTGATGCAATTTTTCAAATAGTTGACCGAAATATAAATATTTGATATTCCGTATTTTGAAAGTAAATCAATATTATGTTCTAGAATTGGCTTATTGCCGATATTTAACATCGGTTTAGGTAAATCCTTTGTAAGTGGTAGTAATCTTTCTCCTCTGCCCCCTGCAATGATTACAGCATCTAAGGGCAAAAAAGATTTTATGTCTGAAACATTAATAAACCTCAAAACTTTTTTATCCTCACATAATACTGGAATTATTTTAACACTTGATTTTTTTAACTGATCAATTAGTTCAAATGACATTTCATTTTCAAAAATATATTTGAAATTTATATTCATAATATTTGAAACAGCCTCATCCAGGGTAATCCCTTTAATTAAGCCCCTTCGTATATCTCCATCCGTTATAACTCCTGATAAAACCTCATGATTATCAACAATAAATAATGTTAAGTCCTCGCCCAGTGCTGTTAGTTTTTCCAATGCTTGGCGAATTGTTGTAGCTATGCTAATTATATGGGTGAGCTTACTTATCATTTATCTTTCAAAATCGAAATTATTTTTTCTGCGGCATCTCCATCTCCATAGATTCCATCAAATGCGCTCTGCTTAAAATTAGAGTACTCTCTTACAGCATTTAAAATTTGATTTTTATCTATATCGATCGAATTTATATTGGGAGTCAATATTCTACCTTCTTGTCTCCTGCCTATATTAATAACATATTTATGGAAAAAGGCCGCTTCTATAAATCCACTTGATGTATTTCCTAACATCATAGAAGAATATTTCATACAACTTAAATACCCAAGGGCTCCAAAAGATTCTACCGCTACTGCGTTCTTACTTTCAACCACAAAATCAAGCAGACATTGTCTTATCATATTTCCTAGTATATCTAGATTAGGCATAGTTATTATAAACTGGAAACCAGAAATTTCTTTAAGCGCACCGACTAATTGATGGATATATTCTTTGTTTTTTTTGAAAGCAACAGTTTCAGGATGGAATGTAATTAATATACTTGGAATACTTAAGTCTATCTTAAATCGGCTTTTAAACTCTTCAATACTTAACAATTTAAGGGACTTTAAGTTATCAATACTCAAAGCACCAACATTATACACATACTTATCTGAATCCTTTAAAGCGATTACCCGGTTTTTATACTCCTCTGTACTAGTAAAATGATAGGTAGACATTTGAGTAATGCTATTCCTGAATACATCATCAATTGCACCAAGAGTAGTTTCCCCCCCATACAAATGAGCTATAGGTATTCCAAATGGAACTACGCTACTACAAGCAGCAAACATTTCGTAGCGGTCTCCTAATGCTATTATTATATCAAAGAAATTGTTTTCCCATATTTTACTAAAATTAATTATGGTTTTTCCCATTGATGAAGCTATTGCTGCCGGAGAATCTCCGTCAGGCAAAGTGTCTATTGTAAACGAAGGATTTAAACCATTATTTAAAATTTCATTAATAGTTTCACCATGCTTCAGAGAAAGATGGGTTCCAAAAGCTATAATTGATAATTTATAGAAAGGAT
This sequence comes from uncultured Cytophagaceae bacterium, assembly GCA_903933935.1. GTDB lineage: Bacteria > Bacteroidota > Bacteroidia > Cytophagales > Spirosomataceae > Aquirufa. The sequence continues at coordinate 1,922 of CAIZMB010000095.1, read as the reverse complement.
CATCCTTTAATATTTTTAATAGCGGCAAATAAATTCCAAAATCAGCACGTGAACTGGTAAGCAATGCTATTTTCAATTATTTAAGATCTTTAAATGAAAGTTTATGTTCTTGGGGCAGTTGTTCTTTAATAGTACTTCCTAATACTTCATTGATTTGCATTGGAGATATACCATCACCAGGTCTTTTCATTTCCAGATCTTGCTCAGTAATTATATGCCCCGCAGGTAATGAAGATTTTAAATGAATACTTTTTCTGGCTATAGTTTTATTTTTTATCTCCGATGAACTGGGCTCCTTTTCTCCATTTCCCGATAATGCCAGTTCTATATTACGTATAGCATTTACCATAGCTTTTAATTCATCAGGTTCTAAAGAGGCAAGATGATCCGGGCCTTCCATATTTCGGTCCAGAGTAAAATGTTTTTCGATAACCTGCGCCCCTAATACTACTGCGGCAACAGGGACCTCTATACCCAATGTATGATCAGAGTAACCGATTTTAGTATTCAACCGTTGTTTAAGAGTAAGCATTGCTCTCAAATTCACATCCTGCATTGGGGTTGGATACTCTGTATTACAATGCAGAACTGTAATTTTTTTTCTTTCAGTCCCATTTTCCATCAGAACACTGATCGCATCTTCAACTTCTTCTAAAGTAGACATGCCCGTAGAGATAATTATTTCTTTTTTGAGCTTCCCAATCTTTTGCAAATAAGGTAGATTGGTAATCTCACCAGAAGGAATTTTATATTGCTCCAGCCCAAAGCCTACCAACATATCAATGCTTTCCAAATCAAATGCGGTCGATAAAAAATTTATATTATGTTTTTTGCAATGTTCAATTAACATAATATGATCTGAATGAGTCAATTCAAGCTTTTTTAGCATACTGAACTGCGAATCATTCGTATCATATTTCATGTTTTCCTTTTGATAATCCGCCTTCTTTGCAATAGAACTAACAATATTTGATGCCTTAAAAGTTTGAAATTTAACGACATCAACTCCCGCATCAGCGGCAATTTCAATAAGCCGTTTTGCAATTTCAAGCGATCCGTTGTGATTAACTCCAGCTTCAGCAATGATCAAACAATTTTGCATTACTTCCTTTGCATTATTTTAATTCTTAGAGGCGAATATTTTCCTTCTATATTTTTGGAAAGACCTTGTGTAAAAAACTTTACAAAATGAGAATCTCTGCTGAAGGGCCTATCTCCTAAAACTAATGGATGAAATACGCGAGCTACATAATAGTATGAGGATAAAAAATTGTCGTCTTTATCCGGCAAATTTATTTCCTGCAACAAATCAGGCATTTCAAAGAAATCATCAGGCAGGTTTAAGTTATGATGTGCAGGAGGAAGAGGTACTAAATCAAATTCCTTTCTTGCAGCATTAAGATTATCCAACCCAGATTGCAGTGTTTCGATAAAAAAGAGGTATCCTCCTGGCTTTACAATATTAGCTAAGTTTATTAAAGCTGTTTTTTGATCATTAATATCCAATAAGTTGATTAAAACCCTTTGACAAATTAGCACATCAATATCTTTAATAATCAACTGACTGCTGTCACGAATATCGGCTTGAAGAACTTTCACATTTGGAGTATATTGAAATCTACTTGCAGCAATCTCAAGTAATTCGGGAGTATATTCATAACCAATATAATTAAAATCCGGATACGATTTACTCATTGTTTGCAATGAAAACCCATTCCCGCACCCAACATCTACTATAGTTTCTGATTTAGAAATACTCTTATGCTCAACAAGATATGCGATAAAGCTAAGAATCTCCTTAGTCTCCATTTCCCTAATAAATTCATGACTCATAGTAGACAAATGAGAATCTCCCGATTCGGAAGCCACTTGTTTGTAATGTTCCAAAATAATTTTGTCGTAATTTTTCATAGTTATATCAT
>CAIZMB010000094.1 GCA_903933935.1 uncultured Cytophagaceae bacterium | reverse complement strand
TGGATTTGAAGTGGTTCCAATGGACGAAGCCGCTACCAGAGCTAATATTTTTGTTACTGCTACTGGAAATGTGAAAATTATTCGTGATCGTCACTTTAAGGCGATGAAAGATAAAGCAATCGTTTGTAACATCGGTCATTTTGATAACGAAATTGACATGGAATGGTTAAACGGTAATTATGGCGATACCAAAGATCAAATCAAGCCACAAGTTGACATGTATACGATCGATGGTAAAAATGTAATCGTATTAGCAGAAGGACGTTTAGTTAACCTTGGTTGCGCGATGGGTCACCCATCTTTCGTAATGTCAAATTCATTTTGTAACCAGACATTGGCTCAACTAGAACTTTGGGCTAATTCAGCTAATTATGAAAACAAAGTGTACATCTTGCCTAAACACTTAGATGAGAAAGTAGCTTTCTTACATTTAGCTCATATTGGCGCTAAGCTAGAGGTATTAGAAAAAGAGCAGGCAGATTATATCGGTGTTCCGGCTAACGGGCCATTCAAGCCTGAGCATTACCGCTATTAGTCAATCATTTTAATTTCAAAAAGCTGCATGTAACCCATGCAGCTTTTTTTAGGTTAATTAATTCCCCAACACTTTTGCTAAAAATAAATGCGCTTTTGTTTGTTTAAAAATTTAACAAAAAGCCGTATTTTTGAAGATAATCTGAAATGAAAAATATGAAATTTGGCGTTGTAGTATTTCCTGGTTCTAATTGCGATGATGACACAGTGGGAGTTATTGAAAGTTTAGGCCACGAGGCTGTGAAACTTTGGCACAAAGAAACAGATCTACAAGGTTGTGATTTCATCATTATCCCAGGTGGATTTTCATATGGCGATTACCTTCGTTCAGGTGCCATAGCCCGCTTTTCACCGATCATGGATCACGTAATTGCACATGCAAAAAATGGCGGATATCTCATGGGAATTTGTAACGGATTCCAAGTGCTAGTTGAAGCCCACTTGCTTCCCGGTGTTCTCCTTAGAAACAGTTCGCAAAAATTCATATCAAAAAATATTTTCTTAAAGACAGCAACCAATAACTCGTTGTTGACCCAAGAACTTGATTTAAATAAGGCCTATAAAATACCTATCGCACATGCTGAGGGTAGATACTTTACGGATGAAAAAACGTTAGCAAGTTTACAGGCCAACGATCAAATCCTGTTCTATTATTGTGACGAAAATGGAAACATCAATGATGCGGCCAACCCGAATGGAAGCTTGCTCAATATCGCTGGAATATGCAATGAGCAACGAAATGTGTTTGGTCTAATGCCGCACCCTGAAAGAGCTGCAGATCCCGATTTAAATAATACAGATGGGTTGGAGATTTTGCGCCAACTAATACTAGAAACTGTTTCTTAATTAACAGCCTTCTATTATCTTAGATCGTTCACAGAAACACCCGGAAATGATTTCTTATTAAAAGTGAAGTAAGTATCATCCACTCCAGCATTCGGATTGAATTTTGTAATCTTAAAATTCTGTTTCTTCCCTGCTTTATTAACAATCGTCCACTCCTTCACTTTGAAGCTACCGGTTTCGATTTTTAAACTAATTTTCTGAATTTGCGCCGACTTAGCCGATGGCGCTAATTCTAACGTTGACACCCCAGCAGCCTCAGACACCAAAGTGATTTTATATTGCTTTTTATCAAAGGAGTATATCTTAGCTGGATTCAAATCACCTTCCTCCGGATCAAAGCCTGAAATGTTTACTTCATTAATTTCCTTCATGTAAGTAGACACTTCTTTCCCATTATTGAAAATTTCTTGGCCCGCTGTTTTTAATCTAAATTTAGTCCCTCTCACAGTAATAGACCCCGACATCACCCCATTTCCATCCGTCTGATAAGAAAAGTTAGCTGAAAAAGAAGGCAACGATTTATACATTTTTTGCATTCCGTCAACAATCGATAATGCCTTTGAAGATTGACCAAAAGTACCCAAAGAGATAAATAAACTCACTACGATGTAAAGCAATTTTTTCATATCAATTTTATAGATTTTTTAATATTTCTTCTAACTCGGTTTCCGACTTAACTAAAACTTCTCTCGCCTTAGATCCTCCAAAGGAACCCACAATGCCAACAGACTCTAGTTGGTCAATCAATCGACCCGCTCGGTTATAACCCAATTTCAATTTTCGTTGAATTAATGACGTGCTACCTTGTTGGTGCATCACGACTAATCGTGCCGCCTCCTCAAAAAACGAATCTCTATTTGCTGGATCAAAATCACCCCGATCTTGCCCACCCATCTCCTCAGAATCAGGCTCAGGCAACAAATAAGCAGACGCATAACCTTGTTGGTTCCCAATAAACTCACATATCTCCTCCACTTCAGGTGTATCCACAAAGGCGCATTGCAAGCGTATAACCTCAGAACCCATGGATAAAAGCATATCTCCCATCCCCACTAATTGGTCCGCACCACCTGCATCTAATATAGTTCTTGAATCAATCTTTGACATTACTTTAAACGACAATCTAGCTGGGAAGTTCGCCTTAATCGTACCCGTAATTACGTTGACAGACGGACGCTGAGTCGCAACCACTAAGTGAATTCCTATCGCACGGGCCAACTGTGCCAAGCGGGCAATCGGGTGTTCCACTTCTTTCCCAGCAGTTAGCATCAAATCGGCAAGTTCATCGATGACCAACACAATATAAGGCATAAAATCATGCTCATTGGGATTCAATCGGCGATTGATAAACTTCTGATTGTATTCCTTGATATTTCGACAACCTGCATCCTTCAGTTTATCATAACGCATATCCATCTCCTTACAAAGAGAATTAAGCGTACTAACCACTTTTTTGGTGTCTGTAATAATAGCCTCCTCTGAATCAGGAAGACATGCCAAAAAGTGTCTCTCTAATTTATTGAATAAAGAAAGCTCTACTTTTTTAGGATCGACCAAAACAAATTTTAATGTAGCTGGATGTTTTTTGTAAATTAAAGAAGTCAACAACATATTTAAACCGACCGACTTCCCTTGGCCCGTAGCACCGGCCATCAATAAATGTGGCATTTTGGCTAAATCAGCTACAAAAATTTCATTTGAAATTGTTTTTCCCAACGTAATGGGTAGATCATAGGTAGATTTTTGAAATTTTTCAGAACCAATAACAGCCCGAACCGGCACCATCTCTCTATTCTTATTGGCCACTTCTATCCCTATCGTACCTTTTCCAGGCATTTGGCCAATAATCCGAACCCCCATAGCCGCCAAAGAAAGAGATAAGTCGTCTTCCAACGAAGTTATTTTACTTACTCGAACACCCGCTTTGGGTATAATCTCATATAGGGTGACCGTTGGCCCAATCGTAGCCTCAATCTTCTGAATACCAATTCCATAATTCAATAAAGTCTCCACAATCTTCTCCTTATTTTCCTTCAACTCATCCATCGTCACTTGAGTCGTCTGATTTTTCTGATCATATTCCTTCAATAAATCCAAGGTCGGATAAACGTACTTTGGCAAATCGGCCGTCGGATCATATAGGCCAAATTGCTGAACCAAATCATTCGCCTTAAGTTCCTGTCCCGCTAAGCTAGAATCTTCCACTTCCTCCACAGGAGTTTCATCAACAGCCACCTTATAGGTAAACGATAAATCATCCACAGCAGCTATTTCATTTTCAATAGGCGCCAATATTTCTTCTTCTACACTAATCTCTTCTACCTTCTCAGGAGGGACAATCGGCCTAAAGACCTCCAAATCTTCATTATCCTCGTGAATACTAGGCCCATCTTCATCGATAAAATCATCCACAAAGTCTTTATCTAATCCTTCATCTAAACCTTCAGGCGCATCATTGACCAAATCAGGAACGGCCAGAACTTGCTTAGGGTTTAATTGATAAAAAATAACCAAGAAGACAAAGCCAACAAACAATATCAGAAATACAGAAAGATAGCCGATGAGCTGGTTCAACTTTTCATTAATAAAAAAGCCTACTCCCCCACCCAATGAATGAGGCAAATCCAATTGGAATACCAAAAAACCTGCCACTAAACTCCCCCAAATAATGTAAAATAGAACTTGCCAAGAAAGGCGATCCAAAGGATATAGTTCACGCTTAAAACCCAATTTCAAAGCAGATAAATAAAAGAGGGGAATGAGTAAAAACGAAGACCAACCAAAAGTTCTGAACAAAAAGAAATGGGCAATTTTAGCTCCCAGTAAACCTGCAAAATTCTTTACAGGAATATCTGAACCATTTAACACATCAATTGAACCCTGCTCTAATTCACTCTGATCAGCGACGCCAACAAAAAAATTAGATGCAAATGCGACCAACAATAAAGTGCCAACCCCAAACAAAAAAGCCGCAAAAATAATTCGAAAGCGGAAGAAACCTGGACTAGAAGAACTATCCTTTTTAGCTCCCTTCTCAAAATTAATCTGAAGCGTATTTGATGTATTAACGATCTTTTTGGCCATAAATAAAAAGGTATTTTAATCTATAAATTTCGACTTTTTGATTTGATTTACAAAATCATTTTACAAACCATTTTTAAGGATCGCCTGATTAATTTCTTTTATCAAGCCAGGCCCTTCATATATAAACCCAGTGTAGAGCTGAATTAAACAGGCCCCAGCTTTCAATTTTTCTATCGCATCCTCTGCAGAATGAATACCACCCACGCCAATGATAGGAATTTTACCTTTCGACTTGTCATGCAAATAGGCGATTACTTCCGTAGACCTTTCTCGCAATGGCCGACCACTTAAGCCGCCCACCTCATTAGATAATCTCGCAGATGACTGCAATCCCTCCCTTGAAAGTGTTGTGTTCGTAGCAATGATCCCAGCTAAATTAGTTTCCAACACAATCTCAATGACATCATCCAATTGCTCATTGGTTAAATCAGGAGCAATTTTCAATAAGATTGGTTTAGGCTTTTGCTTACTCTGATTCAATTTTTGCAACCGCATCAACAGCTTTTTCAAAGGTTCCTTTTCTTGTAAAGCCCTTAAATTGGGCGTATTCGGCGAACTTACATTGACCGCAAAATAATCCACATCATTAAACAACGTTTCAAAACTTAAACAATAATCTTCTTCAGCTTCTTCATTGGGAGTAACTTTGTTTTTGCCCAGATTACCGCCAACAATCACCTTTGATTTTCTTGAGGCTAAACGCTTTTGCATCGCGAACATCCCTTCATTATTAAAACCCATCCGATTGATCAAGGCCTCATCTTTTGGCAAACGAAATAGTCGGGGCGTAGGATTACCCGCTTGTGCCTTAGGAGTGACAGTTCCCACTTCAATAAACCCAAATCCGAGATTTGCATATTCATCCACCAAATAGGCATTTTTATCAAAACCCGCGGCTAAACCAACCGGGTTTTCAAATCTTAAACCAAAGACCTCTCGTTCTAAATTTTTATGCTTAAACCCATATACTAATTGGAAAACAAATGAAACACCTGGAATTTTCATCATTAACCGCAAACCATGGGCTACTATAGAATGAGCACGTTCGGGATTAACTAAGAACAAGAGAGGTTTGAGAATATTTTGATAAAACATAAATTCCTTAAAAATAAAACAAAGTAAAAATACAACATTTGACCATATTTATGGGAATAAAACAAGGATAAAATGTAGATTTAATAGAGTATATTTAAATAATTTCGTTGCTTGATGAAAGTCTCAAAAAAAACAATAATTTTAAGCATCCATCGGATAATCAAGCATTTAATAAAATATAAAGCCTATGCTAAGTCGAGTTGCTAACTCCATTTATTGGATGAATCGTTACATTGAGCGAGCGGATAATTACGCGCGATTTATCTCCGTTAATTTTAATTTAGCCTTAGACCTTCCGCCCAATGTACCCGAACAATGGGAGCCCTTGATTGTCGCTACTGCCGACCACTTCAATTTTTTCGAGCATTATCCCGTGGCCAATCGTGAAAATGTACTGCATTTTATGACCTTTGACGTGGACAATCCCAACTCCATCCTTTCTTGTTTGTATAGCGCACGTGAAAATGCTCGGACCATTCGTGAAAGCATTTCAAAAGAAATGTGGGAATATGTCAATCAAATATATTGGAAAGTAAAGGATCGAGTCGAGGGAAGTAAAAACTGGGAAATATCTCGCTATCAGGGTTTTTTAGAAGAAATAAAATCGGGTAGCCAACTTTTTTATGGGATCGTCGACTCAACGATCACTAGAGGTGAAGGTTGGCATTTTGGCCAGATGGGCAAATTGTTAGAACGAGCAGACAAAACAACGCGCTTTTTAGATGTAAAATACTTCACCCTACTTCCCGATATTGACGCTATAGGATCACCATTAGACCTTTTATTATGGTCGGCCGTTCTAAAATCTGTTTCAGCTTATAATATGTTTCGCCAACAATACAAGGTGATTAGTCCCACACATATCGTCGAATTTTTAATTCTTGACAAAAGCTTTCCAAGGTCCGTTGTGCATTGTCTGCAAGAGGCAGAATTATCACTTTATGCCATTTCGGGAACCTCATTTGATCACGGATATTCAAATGCAGCCGAAAAGAAAATATCAAAACTTTTATCAGAAATTGAGTTTACTGAAATTGACGATATTTTGAAAACAGGGCTGCACCAATTTTTAGATGATTTCCAATCGAAGAACAATGAAATAGGCCAAACAGTATTTAACACCTATTTTGACATTAAGCCCGTAAGTTAACATAGGCTTCTAAATAAAAATCGTAATATTGCGCAAAATTACGCAATTCCCTTATATGACATATTGCTTAGGTATAACAGTTCAAGAAGGCATTATCGCCATAGCCGACACCAGAATCACGGCCGGAAATGAAATGTATTCAAATAAAAAAATCTCGATTCATGAAATTAAAGACCACAGTCTTTTCATCATGACCGCTGGCCTAAGGTCCGTTCGAGACAAAGCTGTTATCTACTTTAATCAAACGGTAGAAGAACAAGAGGCGGCCTATAACTATATGCATGAGGCGGCTACAGCCTTTGGTCAAATGTTAAAAAAAGTGGCTACTGAGGACCGAGAAACCTTAGAAAAAGAAGGATATCAATTTAACCTTCATGCCATTGTGGGCGGCCAAATGCCAAAAGACACAACGCATAAGCTGTTTTTGATATTTCCTGAGGGGAACTGGATTGAAATAAATGATGGATTAAAATACCAGATTATTGGCAATTCAAATTATGGAAAACCCCTTTTAAATAGAAATCTGAACCATGACACTTCTTTAAAAGATGCATTAAAAATGGGTTTTCTATCGTTTGATGCAACTCAAGTAAGTACCAACGATGTAGATTACCCCATAGATGTGGTCGTCTATGAAAAAGACAGCTTTAAAGCAAAAGAGGTACGTTTACACAAAGAAGATATGCAAAAAATTTCGGATGAGTGGAACATCGCCTTGAGAAATTCATTAGAAAGTATTGATGAAGAATGGATGAAAAATTTAATTTCAGTGCCTAGCCCAACTTCTAAATGATCGCAAAAATCAAGCACCTGCTTACCTATCATTATAGCGCCGCTGTAAACCTGGAACCACATGTTTTATATTTGCATCCTAGAAAAAGTTCGTTACTAACCATCAATTCATTCACTTTGGACATCAACCCAAAGCCTGTTCAAATTTCAAAAAATTTAGACCCTGAAGGGAATATTCAAAATATCTTATTTTTTAAAGATCCCACCGAATTTTTAAAAATTGAAATGAATGCGGTGGTTGAAACAACTGAATTCAATCCTTTTGACTTTGTGTATTTCCCCTTTGAGAGTAAAACATTGCCCTTAAATTACACCCATTCCTATCAAAAAACGCTTAGTCCTTATTTAGGCCAAGAAGGGGTAAGTACCCTCGTAGAGCAAACCGCAAGACAGATTGCCTCTCAAGTCAAATGGAATACTTCCTCCTTTTTATCCGAATTAAATGAATTCATCTTCAAGCAATTTGCGTATGAAATTAGGGAAGAAGGTGCTCCTAATTCGGCGGAATATACGCTAGTGAATCGAAGAGGATCATGCCGTGATTATGCCGTTTTATTTTCTGCTATGTGCAGAGCTTTGGGATTAGCTACGCGGTTTGTCAGTGGATATTATGTGGGCGTCGCTCCCGTAGATGTCCCTAATCAAACACATCATTTACACGCATGGGTAGAAGTGTACTTGCCAGGAGGGGGTTGGCGCGGTTATGACCCAACCCAACATGAAGTCGTGGCAGGAAATCACATTCCCTTGGCAGCTTCATGCTTGCCAGAAGAAATCACACCAGTATTTGGTTCCTATCGAGGATCGGCTAGCTCCGAATTGATCACAGAAGTAATTATTGATCGCGTTTAGCCGATTAATAATTGGGCCAATAAATAATCAGCAATTAGAATAGCAATACAAGAATTCGTTACTGCGGAAGTACTCGCTTTTCCCACTTCATAAGCACCACCTTGGGTATAAAATCCCTGAAACGAAGAAATAGTCACGACAATAAATGAAAAGACAACGGATTTGATTAAAGCAAAAAACATATAATTGCCTTTAAATTGAAATTGAAGACCGTGAATATATTCTTGAGGAGTAATTGAACCCGTTAACCAACCTGCCAAATAACCACCATATATCGCTAAAAAACAGGCAAGTGTAACCAACATTGGAAAAGTCAACATGGCAGCGATAATTTTTGGAAGTACCAAATAAGACCTAGAATTAATCCCCATCACCTCCAACGCATCTATTTGTTCCGTGATTCGCATGGTGCCCAACTGGCCAGCGATGTTAGAACCAATTTTTCCTGCCAATACCACACAGGTAATCGTAGGCCCCATCTCTAAAATAGTAGAATCACGAACAATTAAACTTATAATGTATTGAGGAACAAATGGATTATCCATGTTAGCAGCTGTCTGAACACAAGTCACAGCTCCCAAAAATGTGGATACAATGGCTACAATCAAGACGGAATTTATACCAATGTCAATGCACTCCTGCATAATTAACGACCAATAAACCCTGAATTTTTCAGGATTTGTAAAAAGCTTACCAAGGAAGATTAAATATTTGCCTAATTTTGACATGGATTTTAGATTAAACCATTTTGTCAAAGATAATGAAGAAATCAATCATAATTAGTGGGGGAAGTCAAGGAATTGGAAAAGCCTTAGTAAAAAAGTTTTTAGAAAGTGGATTTCAAGTTTTTACCTGTGCCCGGAACGCAGAAAAACTGGAAAGCCTAAAACAAGAGTTTAACCATCCTCTTCTTCACACCTTTGTGGCAGATTTAAGTGACAAAAAACAGGTTGCCAATTTTGCTCAATGGATTTTAAATCAAGAAACAAAGATTGACATCCTAATTAATAATGCAGGTTATTTTTTGCCGGGCCAAATTCAAAATGAGGAAGATGGAGTACTTGAAAGGCAAATTGAGGCTAACCTTTATAGCGCTTATCATTTGACTAAAGCCATTTTACCAGGGATGCAAGAAGCTAAGTCTGGACATATTTTCACCATCTGCTCTACCGCATCCATCACAGCTTATACTGCTGGAGGGTCCTATTGCATTAGTAAATTTGCTTTACTAGGATTTACCAAGGTCTTAAGGGAAGAATTAAAAACGCAAGGGATTAAAGTTACTGCGGTACTTCCTGGTGCTACGCTTACTCCCGCTTGGGATGGCGTTAATCTACCAGACTCAAGATTTATCCCAGCAGAAGATATAGCTAATACTATATTTTCAGCATACATGATGAGTACGTCGACGGTCATTGAAGAAATATTAATTCGCCCACAATTAGGGGATATAGAATTATGATTTTTGAAATAGAATATTCGCTGGAAAATATTTCTAATGCTGTAAAACAGCTTTTAGAGGCGATCCATCAAGGCCCCAAGATATGGTTATTTAGAGGAGAAATGGGTGCAGGCAAAACCACATTAGTGAAAGAAATTGGCCAACAAAAAAAAGTGCAAACGATGGTACAAAGTCCAACCTTTTCACTGGTCAATCCCTATGAAACTGAAGCGGGTGAGCTAATATATCATTTTGATTTGTATCGATTAGAAAACGTACACCAAGCTATTGACATTGGAATCGAAGAATACCTTGACTCAGGTCATTTGTGTTTTATCGAGTGGCCAGAAAGGGCTGAAAGTTTATGGAATATTCCACATATCAACATAGAGATCATACAATTGACTGAATTTAGCCGTAAATTGAGATGTAATTGGCAATGATGACAGAAAATACACCCTTTCAGGAGATATTGGCCCAACAAGGAATCATGACGATGGAGGCCATGAATTGGACCAAAAAAAATGCAAAATCAATCCAAATTGGCATCCCTAAGGAAGATTCTAAGGATGAAAATCGAGTTGCATTGAGTCCACAAGCGGCCCAACTTCTAATTGCCAATGGCCATGAAATATGTGTGGAAAAATCGGCTGGTGAACGTGCTGGATTTAATGACTCTGATTACCTTTTAGCTGGTGCACTTGTTACGGAAAATCAAAATCAAGTTTGGCAATGTCCGCTGATTATTAAAATTAACGCGCCGACCCTTGATGAAATTAGCCAAATGAAGGTGGGGCATGCCATCATTTCATGCGCATCTCAACATCAGCTAAGTCCTGAAGCAATTGACCAATTAAACCTAAAAAAAATCCTTGCCATTGGACTTGAATTGGCTGAAGATAATGGAGGCGAATTCCCCTTCGTTAAAATAATGGCTGAAATTGCTGGCCAATTAGTATTGCCCATCGCAAGTGAGTTACTACGCAATAAAGAAGGTGCAGGTATATTATTAGGAAATGTAACAGGGGTTCCTCCTTTCAATTTAGTTATTTTAGGATCAGGACATGTCGCGGAACAAGTTGCCAGAGCCGCATGGCATTCAGGCATTCAAATGCAAGTTTTCGACAAAGACATATATAAATTACAAAGGCTAAAAAGCACCCTGGGTTTTCCGTTAATTACCCAAGTCATTGATTCTGAAAATTTACCCAAAGCCCTGCAAGAAGCCACGGTTATCGTTGGCGCTTTAAGATCTGATTCTGGAATTACCCCGTGTGTGGTGACCGAAGAAATGGTGGCTAATTTAAAAGAGGGCACGCTGATCATCGACGTTTGCATCGACCAAGGCGGCTGTTTCGAAACTTCTGAAATGACTAATTTGAAAAAACCAACCTTCAAGAAATACGGAATTACCCATTATTGTGTACCTAATATTCCCTCCTTAGTCTCAAAAACTTCCAGTCTTGCCATCAGTAATTTAATAACTTCTTTTGTTTTAAAAACCGGCAAAACGGGAGGAATTGAAGAGATGCTTTGGCAAGGAAAATCGTTCATGAAAGGGGTATATTGCTACAAAGGACACGTCACCCATGCATTGATCGGGAAATTATTTAAAAAACCTGTTAAAGACATCCAACTATTATTAATGAATTAATCGGCCATGCTAGAAGATTATACCGCCATTTCAAATGCCCCCAATTCACCAGATTTAAATGGTAAATACTTGGGCCTCATTTCGACCGATTTCATTAAAGTCTCAGATACCTTAAAAGAGGCTGCATACCAAGTAAAGAAAAGAGGATTTTCAGATTTTCCCATTTTTGTTACTTCCCAAAGACCCATTGAAATAGGTCAGAAGCTAATTGGGGTCAACGAGTTAAACGAAAACAAATGGAACTACCATGCATCCATGATGGAGGAATTTGTGCAACGAAAATTAATTGCCGAAGAAAACATTGAATTGTTCGTGCAAAACTACAAAGACATCGAGGAATTTGCGTGCCTATTTGTCGTAGATGGCCAATTTACCAATTTTGTATTCATCCCATTTCCTGAAGAGAACTCGGAAATACTATAATTTTTTATTCAAGGGATGGAAATCCCGAACCATTTGGCTTAAATAAGCCCGATCTAAGTGCGTATAAATTTCAGTCGTCAAAATGGATTCATGCCCAAGCATCTCCTGAACTGCCCTCAGATCTGCCCCCCCCTCAATCAAATGTGTTGCAAAAGAATGCCTAAAAGTATGCGGACTAATCGTCTTTTGAATGCCCGCTTTTTGTGCTAAGTCTTTACAAATAATAAATACCATCACTCGGCTTAGTGGAGATCCACGCCGATTTAAAAACACATAATTTACAGCTGATTTTTTAACTGGAATTTGTGGCCTAATGTGCGCTAAATATAATTTCAAATAAGTAAATGCATCTCTACCCGCTGGAACCAAACGCTCCTTATCCCCCTTTCCACACACTTTTATAAAACCGTTTTCGATGTATACATCGGTCAACTTCAAACCTACTAATTCCGAAACCCGAAGTCCAGCGCCATATAAAAATTCTAACATAGCCCGATTACGTACTCCTTCATTGGTACTCATGTCATTTGCCTCTAAAATCAAATTGATTTCATCAAACGAAAGCGTATCCGGTAATTTTCTACCTTTTTGTGGACTCTTAATATGCACCGTGGGATCCATCGAAATCTTACCTTCATAAACCAAATACTGAAAGAAACTTCGAATGCCCGATAAACAACGAGACTGCGTACTTGCTTCAATACCTAGGCTATGTAGATCTTTTAAAAAATCAAGTATCTGATTTTCTTTTACATCCAAAATGGAAGTTTGTAAGGGAGTTAAATAAGTGGCCAACTTCCGAATATCGCGTATATAAGCCTCTAAGGAGTGCCCAGATAGGCCCCTTTCAATCCTTAAATAATGCCCAAAAGTCTGAATTTCATTTTCCCACATGGGCAATTTATTTAAACAATCACATAAATTTAACAGAAATACGTATTTTTACATTGCATTAGATCTAAATATAGATTGGCCCTTAATAAATTCTTTTTCTATGGTACGTCAAAAAATCTTAATTCTGAATGGACCCAACTTAAATTTGTTGGGCACCAGAGAGCCTGAAATTTATGGCCAACAAACATTCGAACAATACCTTGAAGTGTTACGAGATAAATTTGAAAAGGAATTTGAAATCTCTTATTTTCAATCTAATGAAGAAGGTGCCATGATCAATAAATTACACGAAGTGGGATTTTCCTACGATGGTATTTTATTAAATGCAGGTGGATATACACATACGTCCATCGCCCTTGCAGATGCGGTTTCGGCGATTAAAACTCCCGTTATAGAAATCCATATTTCCAATGTTCACGCGAGAGAATCGTATCGCGCCCATAGCTACCTAAGTCCAAAATGCAAGGGTAGTATTGTTGGTTTTGGTCTACCAGGTTATGATTTAGGACTTTATTCATTTCTATAATTCATGCTCTCATTTTATCCAGGTCCTTCCAAGGTTCATCCTGAAGTCCTCGGATTTATCCAAGAGGCGTTTTTAAATGGTGTTGTCAGCATAAATCACCGAAGCGAACGCTTTGAAGTTTTGCTAAAAGACACGCTGCATATACTTCATGAAAAATGGAATATACCTCAGGATTACACATTATATTTCATATCATCAGCCACTGAAGCTTGGGAAATTGTAGCCCAATCACTCATAAAAGAAAAAAGTCTGCATTTATACAATGGGGCTTTTGGCAAAAAATGGGCCCATTATACGCATCAAATTATTCCAAAAGCTCATTCATTTGAATTTGATCTTAATGAGGACTTGCAATCAGTAGCCAGTAAATTAGATCCGAAAGATGTTGATACCCTCTGCTTAGTCCAAAGTGAAACTTCGAATGGTACAGGACAAAAAATATGCAGATCTGATTTTAATCTAAACGAGGATGCCATTATTGCTGTGGACGCCACATCGACCATGGGAGGAATTAATTTACCTTGGCTAGAAGCAGATGTTTGGTTTGCCTCTGTGCAAAAATGCTTAGGGATTCCAGCGGGTTTAGGCGTTCTTATTTGTTCGCCTAAAGCACTTGAAAGAGCTACCCAATTAAATAAAAAAGTGCATTATAACGATGTTCTTTTAATGGAAGAAAACCGAAAGCTTTTTCAGACTCACTATACCCCTAACGTGCTTAGTATTTATGTATTAAATAAATTGGCTCACCTGCTTCCAAACCTTTCTGAAATTGACCAACAAACGAATGAAAAAACAAAATTGTTAACAGAATTCTTCTCTCAAAAGAATACTTTTAACCTTTCATTTTTAGTTGGAAATCCATCCGTAAGACTCCCTACCGTATTCGCTTTAACAGGGGATGCGATTCAAATAAAAAGACTTCAAGATTTGTGTTTAAAAAATAACATTGAATTAGGTAAGGGATATGGAAATTGGAAAGACAATACCATTCGTATTGCAAATTTTCCTAGCCATACACTCGAAGATTTTCATCAATTATTTAATTTGATCAATTCGTAAAATGGAAATCAACTTTAAAGAAATAGTATCCTCTTCATTAATTTTATTTTCAGTCATTGATATTTTAGGTGCTATACCCATCATCATCGACTTAAGAAAAAAGAATGGAGACATTCATGCGGGCCAAGCAACCTTAGTTTCAGGTTTAATCATGGTGGGATTTTTCTTCGCTGGAAAATTTATACTAGCTTTTTTAGGGGTGGACACTAATTCATTTGCTGTGGCCGGTGCTTTAATATTATTTTTAATCGGCCTTGAAATGACTTTAGGCAGAAATATATTCAAAAATGATACCTTAACCACTGGATCCCATTCCATTGTTCCACTCGCTTTCCCCATAATTGCAGGAGCAGGAACTATGACCACATTAATCTCACTAAAATCACAATTTGAAGAAGTCAATATCTTGATTAGTATCTTAATCAATTTAATTTTTATTTATTTGGTGTTGCGCTCAAGTGTTTGGATTGAAAGGAAATTAGGAAATGCTGGAACACAAATTTTAAGAAAAGTTTTTGGGGTTATTTTGATCGCTATTGCCATCAAGATATTTAAAACTAGACTTTTATAGTATGGCTAAAAAGCAAAAATATTATGTCATTTGGGCAGGTCATAAGACCGGTATTTTTGACTCCTGGGCCGAAACTGAGAAAAATATCAAAGGATTCCCAAATGCGCAATTCAAATCTTTTGAGACAAAAGAACAAGCTTTTCATGCGTCCAAAAAGAATTATTGGGCTAGCATTCAAACAAAATCAGCCCCATCAAAGAGTAGTAAAATAACGAATGAAACCATTGTCATTCCATCCATTTCAGTTGACGCCGCCTGCGCTGGAAATCCAGGCGTTTTGGAATACCAAGGCGTAAACACGGAAACGAAAGATGTTTTATTTTTTAGAGGACCTTTCCCATTAGGCACCGTTAATTTAGGTGAGTTTTTAGCTATTGTTCACGGATTGGCCTATTTGAAAAAAAATAATTGCCCATTTCCCATTTATTCAGATTCAAGAACCGCTATTTCATGGGTTAAAAAAAAGGCGATAAAAACGAATTTAGAACGTAGTCCGGTCACGGAAGATCTATTTAAAATGGTCGATAGTGCGTTAGAATGGCTGCATAAAAATTCATACTCCACTAAAATATTAAAATGGGAAACCGAAGATTGGGGAGAAAATCCAGCAGATTATGGGAGGAAATAGATCGGTCTTCACCTTCAAACAATTTTCCTTAGTCCACGGTAATCCGGGATTAAAAATAAGTACTGAGGCTTGCTTATTGGGTGCATGGGCTCACCCATTTGCCCAAGGAAAAATCTTAGACATAGGAACTGGGTGCGGTTTATTGGCCTGTATGCTTGCTCAATCCAATCCAGATGCGAATATTGATGCGATTGAAATTCATCAAGATGTTGCAACTATTGCATTAGAGAATGTAAAAAACAGCCCATTCAAAAATCAGATTCAGGTAATTAATTCAGATATACGTTCGTTATCCACAAACAATCGGTACGATTTCATCATTTCGAATCCACCATTTTTCTCAAATCACCTTCCCACTCCATTAGAAGACAAACAAATTGCCATACATGATGACGAATTGAATTTTGTGGATTTGGTTGGTTCCATTAAAAACCTGTTAAAACCTGGAGGGAAATTTGCAGTCATTTACCCAAAAGAAGCGATGGAAAAATTTGAAAAAGAGCTAGAGAAAAATGACCTTTTTGTTCATCAATATCTACATGTATTTCCTACTCCTAAATCAAAACTCCTACGGGTGATTTGTCTCGGCTCCACTAATAAAGAAGAGTTAGCCATTGAAAACTTATACATCAAAGATGAAAAAAATGAATATTCAGAAGCGTTTAAATTATTGCTTTATCCCTACTATTTAATCTTCGAATAAAAATTAACCACATGTTTTTGTATTTTTGTTTGTAGAAACATCCGTATATGTTGCAAATATCTATTCTTGTTCCTCTTTTCAACGAAGCTGAATCCTTACCAGAACTTACCGCTTGGATAGATCAAGTAATGAAAACAAACTCGTTTTCCTACGAGCTTATTTTTATCAATGATGGAAGCACCGATGCGTCATGGGAGGTAATTAATTCCTTATCTAAAGAATATAAACCTGTTAAAGGTATTTGTTTTGCTAGAAATTATGGCAAATCAGCTGCTCTGCATGAAGGATTTTCTCGAGCGCAAGGCGACGTAGTCATTACCATGGATGCTGATTTGCAAGATTCTCCAGATGAAATTCCAGTGCTTTATCAAATGGTCAAAGAACAAGATTATGACCTTGTTTCTGGTTGGAAGCAAAAAAGATTTGACCCTATTTCAAAAACAATACCCACAAAATTATATAATGCTGCAACCAGAACATTATCTGGCGTACAGCTAAATGATTTCAATTGTGGGTTAAAAGCCTATAAAAAAGAAGTGGTCAAGACACTCCGACTGTATGGAGAAATGCACCGCTATATCCCCGTTCAAGCAAAATGGAATGGATTTACTAAGATTGGAGAAAAAGTTGTTCAACATCAAGCTAGAAAATATGGCGTGACCAAATTTGGATTAGAACGTTTTATTTTCGGATTCCTAGACCTTCTTTCCATCTCATTTGTGCAGGCGTTTGGAAAAAGGCCCATGCATCTTTTTGGGAGCTTGGGGATTTTTTCCTTTTTCTCAGGGACTATTCTAACTACATGGTTGATCGGCGAAAAATTGTACAATATCACTAAGCACCTAAAATATAGGAATGTCACGGATAATCCCTTATTTTATTTAGCCTTAGTTGCGATCATTTTAGGGGTCCAATTATTCTTAGCTGGTTTTATTGGCGAATTATTAATTACAAACTCCGACAAAACAACAGATTATAAAATCAAGGAAGAAGTTTCTTAGCATGCATTCAAAAGATTTAAGTTGGCTTAGTCGCTCAGAATTGTTAATCGGCCCTGAGGGCATTCAAAAATTACAATCCGCTCATGTATTGATTGTTGGCCTCGGAGGTGTCGGATCCTTTGCAGCTGAATTTATCGCCAGAGCTGGAATTGGTACCATGACAATTGTCGACGGAGATGTGGTGGATCCGACAAACCGCAACCGCCAATTACCTGCACTTGCGACCAATCATGGAGTGGCCAAAGTGAAAATTATGGCCGAACGATTAATGGCCATTAATCCTGATTTAGTTTTACATGCACATGAAACATTTTTGAGTCCTGATGCGGCCAAAGAAATATTAGAAACTACGCATTTCGATTACGTCATGGATTGTATTGATTCCGTAACGCCTAAATTAACTTTACTAAAAACAGCCTATGAGCTTGAGCTCAAAATAGTAAGTTCCATGGGGGCAGGTGGTAAATTAGATCCAACAAAACTTAGAACCACGGATTTATTAGACACGAGAGAATGTTATTTAGCCGCTTTGGTCAGAAAACGAATTAGGAGACTGGGCGTCGGAAGAGGAATAAAAGCTGTATTTTCTTTAGAAAAAGTACGAGACGAATCCCTTATTTTAACGGATGGTTCTAATTTTAAAAAATCAGCTTATGGAACCATATCCTATTTACCTGCCGCTTTTGGTGGGGCTTGTGCGTCAGTGGTCATTCGGGATATTTTAAACGAAGAAATTCCCATGGAAAAAAGACTAAAGGCCCACATGAACCAAAGCCGAAAACCAAAAAAGCAATGATCAAAATAGGGGTAATCAATGTTTCGGACCGAGCAAGCCAAGGAATTTATGAAGATATTCCAGGCAAAGCTGTGGTCGAGCTTCTCCATGAATACCTCATCAGTGAATTTGAGCTAGTCTATAATGTCATTCCGGATGAGCAAAAGCAATTGGAACAAGCCATGACCCATATGGCCGACATAGAAAAAACGTGTCTGATCATCACCACAGGTGGAACGGGACCCTCCATTAGAGATGTTACGCCTGAAGCAACAGAAGCGATATGCCAAAAAATGTTACCGGGATTTGGCGAGTTAATGCGCCAAGTTAGTTTAGCATTTGTACCTACGGCCATTCTGAGTAGGCAAACGGCCGGCATTCGAGGAAATACGTTAATTGTTAATTTACCAGGAAAACCAAAAGCTATTAGGCAGTGTCTTGAGGCGGTTTTCCCAGCTATTCCCTATTGCATCGATTTAATCGAAGGCCCCTATTTAGTTTGCAATGAAGCCAATATGAAAGCCTTCAGGCCTCCGTCGAATTAGCACTCAGATTTAACGAATAGATCATATAAATGTGAGGTTATTTTGCCTCGCTGGCCGCCATTTATTTGTTTCCCGTCGATGGAGAAAATAGGCAAAACACGTTTAGTACTACCAGTCGTAAAAACTTCGTCTGCCGATAAAAAATCATCTACCGAGTAATCACCCACCCGCACTTCAAATTCCTGAGAGGCCAAAGACAACACATGACTTCGGGTAATCCCCTCTAAAATTTGTTGGCCCGGAGTGTAAATAATGTCTGACTTCACGAAAAATAAATTACTCCTAGACGATTCAGAAACCCCGCATTCATCGGTATAATATAGTAAGTCATTCCCTCCCCTATTTTTCACTTCGGCCCAATGCCTGATGGCAAACGCATAGTTCAAAGACTTTATGTCCGCCATTTCCCGATGGTATTTTTGACTGATTAGGTGCATCCCATCCAAGGGATTAGCAAAAGAGAAAACCCCAGGAAAGACAAATAAGTTAGATCCACCTTCCATGGGCTCAAACCCATTTAAACTATCCCCACCTGTTAAAACGAGTTTAACCCCTAAGCAAGAATCCTGAGCCACAAGTGCTAATTGGCCTATCAAATCGGCCAAATCAGCTTTGGAATACTCATGTTGTATTCCCATTTTTTGAGCAGAGGAAAGAAATCGATCCAAATGATCCGACATAAAAATCGCCTGACCATCCATGATTCTAAAAAAATCAAAAATGCCATATCCACGAAGAAAACCAATGTCTTTAACGCTAACATGAGCCTTTTCTGGGGCAACCCAAGCATCATTCACAAATATCTGATACGCCATATTGTTTTAATTTATGAACTAATTTAATAACCTCCATGGCTTCTTTTACGTCATGAACCCTTAAAATATTAGCCCCTTTGTTCAAAGCGATTGCATGCAAAGCAGTGCTTCCATTTAAGGATTGATCCGCATCTATGTGTAAATATTTATAAATCATGGTCTTCCGCGAAAGCCCAACCATGATGGGTGCGCCCAATAGTTTAAACTGACCCAATTTAGATAATAGTTCATAGTTATGATCCAAAGACTTAGAAAACCCAAAACCAGGATCTATAAGCAAATTTTTCAATCCTTTCGACCTTAGATATTGGACTTTTTTAGCTAAATCAGACCATACAGCCTCAACTACATTCTCATAAGTCGGAATATGATGTACCTCCTCAAATTTACCGACACTATGCGTTAGCACATAAGGAATTTGTGCGGAACAAATCCAATCAAAAATGCCAACATCCATTTGGCCCCCGCCGATATCATTAAGTATGTGAGCACCAGCATCAAATGCAGCTTTGGCAACGGATAATCGGTAGGTATCAATGGATATAATCAGTGTGGGAAATCGCTTGTGCAGAGCCTCAATGATAGGAACTACGCGACTAATCTCTTCCTTTTCACCGACTGGTTCTGCACCAGGCCGAGTCGAGTGACCTCCAATGTCTAAAATCCTTACCCCCTCCGAAATCATTTTTTCAGCTTGTTTCAAGGCTGCGTCCACGGAATTAATTCGACTCCCCTCATAAAATGAATCAGGCGTCACATTTAAAATTCCCATACAGATGGCAGAATTTAAAGTACCCCCTAGGTCTAATAATTGACCATTTACAAAGAATGTGTTAAAAGTTGGAAAAAGAGCATCCAAATGAGCTGAAATTTAGGATAATTTAAATATTTTTGTAGGCTAAAAAAACGTGAGTATAGAAATCTAATCCAAGTAATATGAATCGGGACTCTTCGCCTTCCCAAACCGAAATCGAATATCGACAAGTAATTTCACACTGCAAAGCCTTGTTTGATAAAAAAAACAAAGATTACGGGACTTCTTGGAGAATTTTACGTTTACCCAGCCTAACCGACCAAATTTTTATCAAGGCACAAAGAATACGCAGTATTCAGGATAAGGGCCAACAAAAAATCGTGGATGGAATTGAAGGCGAGTTTATCGGCATCATCAATTATTGCATTATCGCATTAATCCAAAAAACGCTTGAGAATTCAGATCAAATGGAGTTTTCACCAGAAGAATTAGGTGGCATTTACGATGATCAAGTAGAAATTACATTAGAGCTTTTAAGAAATAAAAATCACGATTATGGGGAAGCATGGAGAGATATGCGGGTTAGTAGCATGACCGATTTAATTCTAATGAAAATATTTAGAACGAAGCAAATTGAGAATAATTTAGGCGTTACTTTGGTATCGGAGGGGGTGGAAGCCAACTACCAAGATATGCTAAACTATGCCGTATTTTGTTTGATAAAATTGAAAGAGGAACAAAGCCAACAAGCCCAACAGTAATAAATTATGCAGCGTTACGCGAAAATTGCCACCTTTTTACTGGTCAGCATATTCCTTTTTTCAGGGTTTATTAAACTGAATGACCCTATCGGGACCCAGTTAAAACTAGAGGAATATTTTGATGTGTTTTCAGTGGATTTTCCAATAATGTCAGGCTTCTGGAAATTCTGGATTCCTTATGCATTAATTCTCTCCATTATACTAAGTAGCTTAGAAGTCGTTTTAGCGATTGCACTGTGGTTTAATTATCGGGCCAAGAAAACCCTTTGGGCGATTTTTTCCATATTGCTCTTCTTTAGTTTTTTGACTTTTTATTCAGCGTATTTCAATAAAGTTACCGACTGCGGATGCTTTGGTGAAGCCATTAAGCTTACGCCATGGACTTCTTTTGGAAAAGATATATTCCTGATTCTATTAACGGTCAGCTTATTTTTTAGTGAGAAGGCCAATAAAAACGAGCGCACGTTGAAAATCGTGGTAGTCAGTATGGTCATTAGTGTAGGGATTGGCGTTTACTCGTATTTTTATTTACCAAAAATCGATAGCCTGCCTTATGCGATAGGAGAAAATATTCCTCAAAATATGAAAGAGAGGGAAGCTTTGAAATTTAGTTATTTGTATCAAATTAATGGCAAAGAAACTGAATTATTGGAGATGCCTACTGACACTTTAGCTAAGTTTATTTCAATGAAGGCCATCAATGAGAAAGAAGCGAGGCCGCTCATCACCGACTACCATTTATGGGCGGAAGGCGATACCACTGATTTTACGAAAGAAAGCTTTAAAGGAAATCGGGTCATGGTGATCGTACCTAACCTACATCATACCTATGAAAAAGCATTCACCGGTATCAGTATTTTAGCTAAGGAATTAGAAAAGAAAAAAATATCAGTTTGGTTGGTTTCCGCATCTACTGATGCAGAAGTCAATGAACTAAGGCATCGGTATCAATTAAGCTTCCCTGCTTTATCAGCTGACGTCAAAGTATTAAAAACAATTATTAGGTCTAGTCCAGGAATTTGGGTATTAAAAGATGGAACCGTAAAAGGAAAGTGGTCCGCTTTTCAATTGCCGAGTGCCAATGAAATTGAAGAACGTTTAACAAAAGTGCAAGAATGAAAAATATTTATTTAATTGGAATGCCCTCATCGGGGAAAAGTACATTAGGGAAAGAATTAGCTAGAAATTTGGGTTACAGCTTTACTGACATGGACAAATTAATCGAAACCCGTGAGCAAAAAACCATATCAGAAATATTTTCTGGCCAAGGAGAAAGCCACTTTAGAGATTTAGAAAAAAAGACCTTGCACGGTTTCCAACCTGATCAAT
Source organism: uncultured Cytophagaceae bacterium (assembly GCA_903933935.1). Taxonomy (GTDB): domain Bacteria; phylum Bacteroidota; class Bacteroidia; order Cytophagales; family Spirosomataceae; genus Aquirufa. The sequence goes on along the minus strand of CAIZMB010000094.1, from coordinate 27,680 downwards.
CGATGGTCATAGCGACCGGTGGCGGAGTTCCTTGTTTTAACGATAACATGGAATTCATCAAAAATAATGGAGTAAGCATTTTCCTTAATGTTGATGTAAACGACCTAGCGAAAAGATTATACAAAGCCCAAGGAAACAATAGACCCCTATTAGACAAAAGCCAAAGTGAAGAAGCGGTGATCGATACGATCAAAAAGACTTTTGAAGATCGCTTGCCCTTTTATAAGCAAGCAGATATTCAAGTGGATGGCGAAATATCCGTGACCCAACTCCTTTGGTTGTTGGATCAGTATATTCCGGTTTAAAATTTCAAAAAGTACAAATACTTTTTACTAGATTACGCATTGTTCTAAAAATATACCAAATAATGACGGAGTATTTAGCGGTCATCTTTCACTTCTGCCTGGGAACGTTGTTTTTTCTATTTGGAATAAATTTAATCTTAAGAAAAGGGCTAATCGCTTCTAAACTATTAGGAATTCAATTTACTGCACTGTCCATTACACTCATAATCTCTTACTATTTAACAGAAGATAATATTTTAAATCACCCCTATTTTTTCAGGTCTTTATCTCCACCTATTTACCTTGTAGGCCCGCTATCAGTCCTTATTCAAAAATTTTTATTATATCCCAACAGAAAATTTAAAAGTATCTATTTACTACATTTCGCTCCTTTTTTGTTCCACATAGTCGAATATATTCCTTTTTATTTTAGTTCACCAGAAGCGAAATTGAATGAAATTCGGTATGTTATTAGCAATGGAAATCTCTCCGCGTCAACCGGTAATTTTGGTTGGCTACCCATGTCAATACATTCATATTTAAAAGGATTCTCAATAATAGTATATTCATTTTGGCTAGGTCTTGATCTATACAGTTACTTCAGAACAAAAGGCTTTCGCATATTAAAAAGGAACAATAATATTATCATCAAATGGATATTAATTGATTTTACAATGAAAATTATAGCAGTGCTATTTATTGTATATTATTTTGTTACTATGAACTTAATAGGAATAAAATCTTCCTATGAATTAATCATTATCTACATTATATTTTCAATCAACTACCTATTTGAAGTTTTTTATTTAATTCTAAATCCACAAATGCTAGTGGGTCCAACACTAAGTGGATTTTTCACCAAAAAAGAATTAGAAAAGTTTTCTGAAGTGAACACCACGACCAAAAAAAGTATTCCAATAGAACATATATTAAAAATTCAGAATTTATTTGAAACAGAATTAGTTTTCTTAAATCCAGAATTAAAAATTATCAATGTCTCAGAAAGAATAGGAATAAGTGCTTCTCAAATATCATTATCTATCAAGCAAGCCCATGGCCAAAGTTTTCCTGAGTTTGTTAATTCTTGCAGACTTACCTATCTAAAAGATGAGTTAAAACACAACCCAATTTGGAAAAAATATACAATAGAAGCTCTAGCATTTGAAGCTGGATTTAAGAATAGACAAACATTTCACTTTGCATGCAAAAGTCTTTATGGCCTTTCAGCAGCTGATTTTCTATCTATATTAAAAAAACAACACTAGTTTGTTAGATTTTTTTGATAATAAAAAAAACCGTACAAATTAAAAATTTAAAAAATGTTACTTGCTCTGAATAAAATGGAGCATTAACATGAAGTACATTTTTTTGTTAAAATTATTGCCATTAATCGTTGTTCTAATACATTCATTTTGCCAAGCCCAAAGTTATAAAATACAACTAGGCTCGTCAATGACAGCATTTAGTTATACACAAGCCAATGGTATAAAAGCAGATTACCTAAAACCTTCCTCAGGCTCCCATTTTGGTATTAGTATTTCTCTGGCCATTTTAGATACGAGTAAGAACTTATCAAACACCAGTAAACGAAGTATTTACTTCAGCCAACACCCTACTTTAGCTAAAATCCTAAGTGCTTTCCAGTACGATTTTGGTATCAATTACCTGCAAATGAATGCTGTGGGTGATCTTCAGAAAATTCCTTTTGCTTATCATACCGATTTTATAGGAACTCAAGCTGGATTTGGAGTACTGATTCCCATCAAATATGGCATATCAATTAGTGGAATGGGGCAGTTGGCTCTTTTCCAAATGATCAACGGAAATCAGTTGATCTCCAACCAATATTTTCGCCTGTCTGACAATCCTCAGTTTAATGCACTCCAATTTTTTACAGGTTTTCGAGGGGAAATCAGCAAAAAAATAAATGATAAAACATCATTGTTCATTGCTTACCAAAAAGGTCAAACCACGCACGCAGATAAAAGTGGAGAGGCTTCTTTGAACTTTACTCCCACTAGCTTTTTGATTGGATTAAAATTTTTAAAATGAATAAGTTAGTCTATATTTTCATGTGTATTGGGATATCTTTTTTGTCCTTAGGGCAAAAAAAGGGAATCAATTACCAAGCAGTAATCCTTGACCCAAATCCTCTAGATATTCCTGGCAATCAGATTACAGGCCAACCATTCCAAAAAGGAAAAGTGGCCATCAAATTTACGATTAGCTCCAACAAAGGTGTAGATTACATCGAAATCCAACAAACTGAAACCGATGAATTTGGACTCATCAATTTGACTATTGGGCTTGCTCCGACCAATGGAAGTTTAAGCTCAAATTCATCTTCAGAAACAGGCGCAAAATATAGCACCTTTGACGCCATCGTTTGGGATGAATATGTCAAAAATCTCTCAGTATCCGTCAGTTTCAACAACGGAAAAACATTCACAGAAGTCAGTAATCAAAAATTAAGTTACACCCCATATGCACTTTATACTGAGTCGGTCGACTATAAAAATGTGCGCGACGCCCCGACCAAATTATCGCAATTTTCTAACGATCCTGGCTACTTAATATCAAAAGATTTAGAACCCATCAAAGCAGATATTCAAAGCAATGCAAGCCAAATAAAAATCACCAATCAAACCATTGATGAGAACAAAAAGAGTAACGATGCTGCAATAGTGATTGTCAATCAAAGTATTACAAGCCTCGATACTAAATTAATTGAGAATTCCACAGCCATAAAAGATAATCAAAGTTCCATTAGTACCATCAATACAAAACTATCAGAGCAGCAAAATCAGATATCGGCGACCAACAACAATTTAAATTCTCAGATAGGAGGTTTGAGAGGACAAATCAGGGAAACAAATGATAATGTAAATAATCTTTCGGGGGCCGCTGAGGTAGTCTCCAACAAATCCACAGCGGTTGACTTGGGAGGTTCCAATCCATCAGACCAATTGTACCCTAGCCAAAAAGCAACCAAAACCTATGTAGACCAAAATATCTCTAGTCTCGTAGCTGGTAATATCCCTGATGCTACGACGCTGGCGCCAGGCAAAATTCAACTGGCCGGTGACTTAAGCGGTACCGCCACGAATCCCACCGTTCCCGCTTTGGCCAACAAAGAAAATACGAGTAATAAATCAATTGATATTCAAGGCGATGCTGGATCCGACAGCAAGTATCCATCCGTAAAAGCGGTAAAAACATATGTGGATCAAGCCACCATGGGAACTGCTTTGCAAGCTACCGTGGAAGGGAAAGCAGATAGAAATTCGCCCACCTTCACAGGAACTCCTGTTTTACCTGCGAGTACCATTGCTGTCACTCAGTCTTCGGGAGATAATAGCACCAACATAGCCACCACAGCTTTTGTCCAACAAGCTACCGCTGCCGGTGTTATAGATGCTACCGTTTCTGCAAAAGGAAAGGTCCAATTAGCTGGTGATTTAGCTGGAACTGCAAGTGCACCATTACTAGCAAAGATACAGGGTACCCCAGTTAGCAATACGGCTCCAGTGAGTGGACAAGTCTTGAAATTTGATGGAACAAATTGGATTCCAGCAAATAGCATTTCAACAGAAAACCAAACGCTTACGCTTATTGGATCTACGTTAACTATAAGTGGAACAGGTAGTTCAGTTAATTTACCTTCAGTTATGGAAGCTACATTAACGACCATTGGAACACTTAAATTAGCCGGAGATCTAGCTGGTAGTGCAGATTTGCCAACCGTACCTGGGTTAGCCTTAAAAGCTCCCCTAGATTCACCAACATTTACGGGTACGCCATCCTTGCCCACAGGAACCATCGCAAACACACAATCCTCAACTGATAATTCGACTAAATTAGCCACCACAGAATTTGTCAAAACAGCCATCAATACTATAGCTTCGGCAGATGCCACCGCAACTGCTACAGGAAAAATCCAATTGGCCGGTGACCTTGCTGGAAGTGCCACCGCTCCTTCTATCGCTACTGGAGCTATTAGCTCTACGAAAATATTGGATGGAACCATCTTAACAGCTGACTTGGCTGATGCATCGGTCACCACTGATAAAATTGCAGATGGGAGCATTGTCGCCGCAGATTTGGCAGATGCCTCAGTGACCGACATTAAAATCGCGACTATATCGGGAAGCAAAGTCACTGGGAATATTTTAGGAAAAGCAGCAAATGTCAGTGGAATCGTAGCAATTGCTAACGGCGGAACTGGAACAAGCACTAAATTTTCAGGTTTCAATGCTTTGTCACCCATGGCTACCAAAGGTGATTTAATCTATGGAGAGAATTCTGGTGAAGGCACCCGATTACCCAAAGGAAGTGAGGGACAGGTATTAACCATGAAATCAGGTGTACCATCGTGGCAAAATCCTACAAATAATAATTCGGATGACGACGACGATAATGACGACGATGGCAGAACCATCCAAGATGCTGATTCAGATACCAAAGGTATATTAAGACTATCTGGGGATTTATCTGGTACAGCCTCTTCACCTGCCGTAGCCACTGGAGCCATAAACTCAGTCAAAATATTGAATGAAACTATTGCTACTGTGGACTTAGCCGATGCCTCCGTAACCGATGCTAAAATAGCAACCGTTGCAGGAAGCAAAGTCACCGGTAATATTTCCGGAAATGCAGCAAATGTCAGTGGAATCGTGGCAGTGACTAATGGCGGGACCGGAGCTAGCACATTAACAGGCTACGTCAAAGGAACAGGAGCATCTGCTTTATCGGCAAGTACCAGAATTCCTATAACTGACGTCACAGGAGCAGCCCCAATAAATTCACCCACATTTACAGGTACTCCTTCATTGCCAACGGGAACTACAGCAATCACACAGACCTCCACTGATAATTCTAATAAATTAGCGACCACCGCTTTTGTCCAACAAGTTACCTCAGCAGGGGTTATTGATGCGAGTACGACTGAAAAAGGAAAGCTAAAATTAGCAGGTGACTTGGCTGGTACTGCAGATTTGCCGACAGTCCCAGGATTAGCCCTTAAAGCCAATACCGCCACAGTTACCAGTTCACTCGCTCTTAAAGAAGATGCATCCAATAAATCTAATGCAGCTTTGGGAACTAGCACCACTCTATTCCCGACCCAAAGTGCCGTAAAAACATATGTTGATGCACAAAATACAGATGCAAGTAGTTCAATCAAAGGTAAAATTCAACTCGCCGGAGATTTAACCGGAACTGCCGCATCACCCGCTATTGCCACAGGTGCAGTAAACTCATCTAAAATTTCGGATGGAACCATTGCCACGGTTGATTTAGCCAATGCCGCCATAACCGATGCTAAAATAGCAGCCGTTGCAGGAAGCAAAGTCACCGGTAATATTTCAGGAAATGCAGGTAATGTCAGTGGAACTGTGCTAGTGGCCAACGGTGGAACCGGAGCAAATACACTTGCAAGCAACCAAGTTCTTCTGGGCAACGGAACGAATGCCATACAAACCGTTGCACCCGGGACCTCTGGTAATGTATTAATGTCAAACGGAACCACATGGGTTTCTTCTTCAAATACTTCAGATTATACAGCGCATGCTATTGGCGAATCATACGGTGGAGGAATCATTTTTTATGTCTATGACGGTGGGAAACATGGCCTTATTGCCGCAACGAATGACCAAAATAATGATGCCAAATGGGATTTAAGCAAAGGCAATGAAACACGAGCAAAAGCGAATGGAATTGGTGCTGGAATCAGAAATACAACGACAATTATACTATCTAGTGAAATAAGTCAACGAAAATCCTCTAAAGATAATGACTGGTCATTTGATAGTGAAGATTTTGCAGCCGTCATTTGCAATGAGTACTCCAAAAGTGAAACCGTAAACTCCTTGGAAACCACCTACGGAGACTGGTACTTACCCAGCAAATATGAGCTAAATTTACTTTACCTAAAAAGAACTACCGTTGGAAATTTTGCGGAAGATAAATATTGGAGTTCCACCGAATCAGATGAGGACAAAGCCTGGACCATCAATTTCAGTACTTCATCTAATTCCACAGATGACAAAACAAACAAAAATCGTGTTCGTGCAATTCGAAACTTTTAAAAAATGAATTAAAAATAAATTCCCGTACCTATCATGAATTGCAGGCTCGTCAAGTTCAAACTTGCTGATGAATAATCCGCTGTATTTTTTAACGTGTAGGGTGTGAATGCCTCTTTAGAGGTTCTTTGATAAGCCGTCAAATCAATATAAAACTGGTTTGCCCGATATCCTAAACCTCCGGAAATTTGAAACACGGTCCGATCGATCGAATCATACGTAGGCGCATAACTATTCCCCCAAGTGGCCACTCCACCCCGAAGATTGAAATTAGCGCTTAATCTAATTTCAGTCCCTAATTTTAGATTGAGGGCCGATTGGAAATTTTTCTTTGTTTGTCCGTTGTACTTATTCTCAAAATTTATATTATCGGCTGCCGACAACTCAACCGATGAAACCTGCATACCAGGATAATTGACATATTCCAAATCAAGACTTAACAAGCCCCTTTTTCCAAAAAAATATGCTGCCCCACCAGAAAGCTTGAAGGGGGTGGTTAATTGGTAAGTGAATTCATTGGGGGTCAACTTCACCGCTCCTACCCTCGTAATAGTGATCGGATTTCCTTTTGAATCAAACGATGGAATTCCATAAACTTTAGGGATTAACGTAGCGTCATATCGTTCATTCATTTGGTCAAAAAACATAGGCGTATTAAGCGCAAAAGATACCCGGAGATTTGAATTTAGCTTATAAATCATACCTAATGTCGCTGAAAGTCCTGAGCCCGTATTGACTAATTTTTCTTGATACGTTAAACCTGAAACATTATTGGCACCTATAAATTCTTCTTGCCAAAAGGTGGTGGAAGTCGCATTTATTTTAGAAAAGTGCAAACCCAAACCCAAATAAAATTTATTTAAATAAGAAGCTCCATAACTAATATCCCACTGGCTCAGCGCCCCTTCGTTATCGGCGGTACCCAGTTGGCTCGTCGGTAAATTAGCCTCATATCTTTGAAATGGAGCACCACCGGTTTTTGCATTGGGATTAATCAAATAGGCTTGATAAGCTACAGCTTCAGGGCTATCCGCCATTTTACTATAAGAATTAAACTCATCGTCTAAACTCTGACCTGTGGCACCTTTGTCATTTGCTTTTTCGATGAACTTGTCCAACAATGAACTCCGGTTATTAACTCCTGAAATTGATATAGGTTGGGCAAAGATGACTTGCCGGGTAAAACCAATTCCAAAACTTCCATGCCACTGAGAAGCGGAAAGTTCGGCTGGACTTGCTAAGACCAAACCAAAAATAGGCAATTGGACAAATGAATTTGATTTTGATGACGATTCAGAAAGATAATTGGATTCAGTCGTAGAAGAAACATAACCAATGCCTACAGCCACTTCAGAGCGATTGTAAAAACCTAAACCAGCGGGATTTCCAGAAATTGAGCTTATATCGGCACCTAATGTACTGTGCACCCCACCCATAGCTTGCATACGAGGTGAACTCGTGGAATAGGCGGTTGAAAAACTCTTGGCCAAATTCGAATACGAATAAATCTGTGCATTGACTGCCGATAGGCTACCTAGGCCTAAAAAGACAAACAAAAAAATACGATTCATATAATTACCTAGGTCCTCTTGTTGAACTTCCTCCCCCAGAACTTCCGCCAGAATTTCCTCCACTTGAACTTCCATAATTGGTCGATGGAGCGCTATAGGTTTCTGTTCTATTCTGGTATTGAGGAACTGAATTATTTTGAGGAGCGGATCTATATTCATAATTCGAATTTCTACGAGAAGGTGCCACCATGGACTCCCCACTTACATCCGTTGATCTAGAGTTGACTCTTTGTTGGTTAGTCCCATTCGAATTATATGAATTAGAATTGCCCCTTGGTGCATTGTTATAATTCTCACCTCCATAGCGATTGGACATACCATCTTCTCTAGCTCCACGTCTGCTAACTCGTACAGGATCTACCACATTATAATTATTCGAATTATACGAGGCATAACTTGAATTTAAGCCACCATAGTAGTTGTATATGTTTGTTGACCCAAACATACCAAAACCATACAATCCCCCATACATCGAATTAAACGGATTTGAAAACGCAGACATCCGATAAAAAGGATCATAAAAATATGGATTCATCATGAAACTAGATTGATAAGCAAAACTAGAATACATCATAGGTCCATACATAGAGGACATGGATCCAAAATAATAGGTATCTGCTAATCGCCAAGAAGCTAATGGTGAAGCCCAACGAGAACCAAAACCGGTTCCAAAAGATATGTATGGATTAGTATACCAACTATTCCAAGGATTGGCATTCATCAATCCCGATGAAAATCCATTGGCATACCCTTGATCATATTGACTGGCATATACGGCGCGAGAATTTAGATAATTAGGTTCAGCTGAAGCAGCTAATCCTTCCTCTTCTTCGATTAAAGTTGCATCATCTTGAAAGTCTAAAAAATCAGACTTCTTCTTTTTCTTAGGCATAGCAGCAGCCTGAACAGGATTATCGTACAGGTCATCGGCAACCAATTTTGATTGGTTTGTCACATCCGAAGAATTATTTTGAACAACGGTACAAGCTTGTATAAAAAATAAACCAACAAGCAACAAAAACAAAATCGAGTGATTTTTCATTGGATTTGAGTGTTATACATGTTAAAAACCTAGGACAAAACTGTATCTTTGTCTCCAACAAATTTGAGACTAAATAAGTTTACAAATAAAACGATAAATATCTTTAAAATTACGATTTCCAAAAATATATATGAGTAAATCCCTACCAAGTCGCGCCGAGAACTATTCTGAGTGGTATAATGAATTAGTTAAAAGAGCTGATTTAGCTGAAAATTCTGCCGTAAGAGGTTGTATGATCATAAAACCGTATGGATATTCAATCTGGGAGAAAATGCAAAGGGCCTTAGATGACATGTTTAAAGAAACGGGGCACACAAATGCCTATTTCCCTTTATTTATTCCTAAATCGTTCCTTTCAAAAGAAGCTTCACACGTAGAAGGATTTGCCAAAGAATGTGCCGTAGTCACTCATTATCGATTAAAAAACGATCCCAATGGCGGAGGTGTCATTGTGGACCCAGATGCAAAATTAGAAGAGGAATTGATTGTCCGACCGACCTCCGAAACAGTCATTTGGTCATCCTACAAAAACTGGATTCAATCATACCGAGATTTACCCTTATTGATCAATCAATGGGCGAATGTGGTTCGTTGGGAAATGCGTACACGCCTTTTCTTAAGAACAGCTGAATTTTTGTGGCAAGAAGGTCACACGGCCCATGCGACTAAAAAAGAAGCCATTGCCGAAACGGAACAAATGCTAGAAGTATATGCTGAGTTTGCGGAAAAATTTATGGCCATGCCCGTATTAAAGGGCATAAAAACGGCTAATGAGCGATTTGCTGGAGCGGAAGAAACCTATTGCATCGAAGCATTAATGCAAGATGGGAAAGCATTGCAAGCAGGTACCTCCCATTTTTTAGGTCAAAATTTTGCCAAAGCTTTTGACGTAAAATTTCTAAGCAAAGAAAACCAATTGGATTATGTTTGGGGAACCTCATGGGGTGTGTCTACCCGATTAATGGGTGCTTTAATTATGGCGCATTCCGATGATCAGGGTTTAGTTTTACCTCCCAAACTAGCGCCTATTCAAGTTGTTATCGTTCCTATTTACAAGGGAGATGAGCAATTGAACTTAATCAAAGATAAAATAGATCCTTTAGTTAAAGCTTTGAAAAAACAAGGCGTATCAGTAAAATTTGATACGTCAGAAAATCAAAGTCCTGGATTTAAATTTGCTGAATACGAATTAAAAGGAGTCCCTATTCGACTGGCAATTGGCGGCAGAGATATTGAAAATGGAACCATTGAACTTTCCCGAAGAGATACCAGAGAAAAAACGAGTATGCCTTTCGACGGAATCGAACAAGTGGTAATTGACACACTTAGTGATATTCAAGAAAAGATTTATACCAAAGCATTCGCATTCCGCGAATCAAATACCCACGAAGTAAATACCTGGGAAGAATTTCAAACCAAAATTGAAGAAGGTGGATTCATCTCTGCACATTGGGATGGAACTTCGGAGACAGAAGAAAAAATTAAAGAATTAACCAAAGCGACCATTCGTTGTATTCCTTTGGGTGTCAAAAAAGAAATGGGTAAATGTGTTTTGACTGGGTCAACTTCCGAGCACCGAGTGATTTTTGCTAGAGCTTATTAAATTAGGTAAGAGGTAATAGGTAATAGGTAACAGGTAAGAGGTATTAGGTAAGAGGTAATAGTTAACAGGTAAGAGGTATTAGGTAATAAATAGGTAAAAGGTAATAACTGTTAGTTGATTATTTTGCGCAGAACCTCCAATACGTGATCGATTTCTGCTCGAGTATTATTTTTCGAAAACGAAAATCGAACGGCTGCACCTTCTGCATTAGGATTTAATGCAGACAGCACGTGCGAGCCCACAGAAGTTCCACTAGAGCAAGCACTCCCTCCAGAAGCGGAAATTTTTTCTATGTCTAATTTGAATAATAGCATATCTCCATCCTGAACCTGCGGAAAGCGTACATTCAAAACCGTATATAAACTTTTATCTAGGTCGGCTGAAAGGCCATTAAATTCAATGCCTGGGAAATTATTCTGTAAACCTTTGATGAAATAAGTTTTAAGATCTTTTATATGCGTTTCATGGTCAGCCATTTTTTCATAAGCCAAAGAAAGAGCTTTGGCAATTCCCACCATTCCATACACATTTTCTGTACCTCCACGTTGGTTACGTTCTTGCGCGCCACCATGCATTAAAGGTGAGAACTTCGTGCCTGACTTGGCATACAGAAAACCGATTCCTTTGGGCCCATGAAATTTATGTCCGGCGCCAACTAAAAAATGAACCGGTAATTCTTGCACATTATGCACAAAATGTCCCATCGTCTGAACCGTATCTGAATGAAATAGAGCGCCATATTTTTCACATAAATCACCCACTGCATGCAAATCCAATAAATTTCCAATTTCATTATTTCCCTGCATCAAACTCACTAAGGCATTGGGCGAAGCAGATAACAAACTTTCCAAATCTGCTAAATCAATAACTCCATTCGCATCTAACTTGACCATTTTTAGGTCTACCATCTCCAATTTTTCCCATGCCTCCGCCGTATGTAAAACGGCATGATGCTCTAAAGGAGAGGTGATAATTGTCTTCACTCCACCATATAAAACAGCAGATTGGATCACCGTGTTATCTGCTTCCGTCCCTCCTGAAGTAAAAAATATTTCCGACGGAGAGGCATTTAATAAAGTAGCAATCGTCTTTCTAGCTTTTTCAACGATCACTTTGGCTTGCCGGCCATGCGAATGAATCGAAGATGGATTTGCCGTAAACTGCTCAAAATAGGGCTGCATTTCCTTCCATACCTCAGGATCTATGGGGGTAGTTGCCGCATTATCTAAGTAAATCGGCGATTGTGTTGAATTCATACCTTATTATTTGGCGGCAATTTCTTTGATTACCTGTATAATTTGTTGTGCAAGTGTATTGGCTTCCTCCTCGCTAGGGGCCTCCGCGTAAATCCGAATGATAGGTTCGGTATTTGATTTTCTCAAATGTATCCAACGATCTGGAAAATCGATTTTTACTCCATCAATCGTGTTAACTTGTTGGTCTTTATATTTCTCAGCCACCGTAGATAAAATTAAATCTACATTCAAATTGGGCGACAACTCGATTTTATTTTTTGAAATAACATACGAAGGGAAAGTAGCTCGTAGTTCTGATGTTTTAATCCCTTTTTGGGCTAAATACGTCAGAAACAAACCTATTCCCACTAAAGCATCCCGGCCATAATGTGACTCAGGGAAAATAACCCCTCCATTGCCTTCGCCGCCAATTACTGCCAGCTGAGTCTTCATTTGGTTGACGACATTTACCTCGCCAACGGCCGCCGCAAAATAGCTTCCTCCATGCTTTTCGGTCACATCGCGTAAAGCGCGCGTGGACGATAAATTAGAAACCGTATTACCAGTACCTAATGACAAAATGTAATCTGCTATCGCAACTAAGGTATATTCTTCTCCAAAAGGTGTTCCATCCTCCGAAATAAAACACAAACGGTCTACATCGGGATCGACTACAATACCTAGATCATAATTTCCTTCTTTCATTTTGGAAATCATTACCTCCAAATTCTCTGGCAATGGTTCTGGATTGTGCGCAAAATATCCCGTTGGTTCCCCATAAATCACATCCACATTTTTCACACCTAAGGCACGCAAAAGATCAGGTACAACAATTCCACCTGTGGAATTAACCGCATCCACCAATACTCGGAAATTTGCTTTTGAAATTTGGTATGCATGAACTCCACGAAGGCCTAAAACATGTTGAATATGTTGGTCTAAGAAAGAATGATCCTCCTTATATTCGCCCAAATCATGTACCTCAGCAAATGAAAAATCGTTATTTTCGGCAATCGTCAAAAGATCCTTCCCATCCGCATCCGATATAAATTCGCCTAAATGATTCAATAATTTAAGTGCATTCCATTGAGCTGGATTATGGCTTGCTGTGATGATAATACCTCCGGCAGCTTGCGTCCAAGGAACCGCAAGTTCAACGGTAGGAGTTGTAGAAAGGCCAATATCTAGGACATCCCAACCTAAACCGATCAGCGTATTGGCCACCAAGGATGAAACCATGGAACCCGAAATTCTTGCATCTCTACCTAAAACAATGGTGTTCGATGGATTCCCCACTCGCTTGAGCCAAGTGCCATAAGCGGCTGCAAAAGTAACTACGTCGACGGGACTAAGGCCTTCGCCTGGTTTACCTCCGATAGTACCTCGGATACCTGAGATTGATTTAATTAAAGCCAATGGATAAAATTTTTATTTTACAAATTTCGAATTTTAAAATTACGCAAAAATACTTATTTCCTTTCTGAGAAAATATCCTTATTTTTAGAGGCATTTTCAAACCTATGTATATGAATTCTAATCGGCTTAGAGAGATCTTAAGTCAAATACAAAAAATCAAGATCGCAGTTATCGGAGATTTTGCCGTTGATTTTTACTTTCAAGAAAACACGGGAACGAAAGAATTCTCTGTGGAGACTGGAAAAAATGTTTTCTGGGGGTATCAACCTAAAGGGTATTTAGGAGGTGCAGGAAACGTGACTAAGAATTTGTCCATTTTGGGAGCGAAGGCCTATGCCTTTGGGGCGATAGGATTAGACTTATTTGGGAGAGAAATGCAATTCCAATGTAAATCATTAGCGATTGATACCTCGCATTTATTGCCCTTTTCAGATATCGACACGCCGACCTACTCGAAACCGATGTGGGCAGATGTCGAATTAAATCGCATTGATTTTGGCACACAGAATAAGCAATTCCAACTAAAATCTGAAACATTAATTCAGCATTTAGAAACTGAAATAGCCTCGTATGATTGGGTTGTTGTGAATGAACAATTTCAAAATCCTTTATTAAACAAGGCTAGTATAAAAAAGCTACAAAAGCTCATTAATCAGCATAACAAAAGTTCATTGGCCGACCTACGTAATTTAGGGGGCGAAGCTACTGAAATCCCTTTAAAGGTTAATGAATCTGAATTGGCGGCCATTTTAAAATTAAGTCCAAAGCAGTTGGCCTTACAAGAAACATTAATTACCATAATTAAAAACTGGGTAACCCAACGAAAAACGGGGGCCTTAGTTACCTTAGGTGAGCGCGGATTAATCTACGCTAGCCCAACGGAATTTCATTGGCAACCCGGCACTAAACCCAAAGGAGAAATAGACACCGTGGGTGCTGGTGACATGGTTGTCGCTGCATTTTCAGCGGCTAAAGCCACCGGAGCGAGTACTGCGGAATGCTGTGAATTTGCTAATTTATGTGCCCATATTTCCATCCATAAAATTGGGGAAACGGGTGCAGCCAGTCCGGAAGAAATTGAAAAATTAAACCTTACATTTTTATGAACAAAGAAGAATTAAAATCACTTCGTGACGAAATCAAACAGTATACAGAAGCCCATTTGTTGCCTTTTTGGTCCACAAGGACCATGGATAAAACCTATGGTGGATTTATCACACATTACAATGAATTTGGGGAAGATTCTGGACAAGATGAAAAATCATTGATCGCGCAATCTAGATCCGTGTTTACATATTCTCAGGCATACCGACATGGATTTGGGGGACCTATCATGAAAGAAATGGCCGAACATGGGGTAAGGTTCATGTTAGACAAAATGTGGGATCATGAAAATGAAGGGTTTTACTGGATGATGAATCGCAAAGGGGAGGCAACCAACCGACAAAAAATAGGATACGGCCATAGTTTTGCCATTTATAGCCTTAGTGAATATACCTTAGCCACAGGAGATCCAATAGGTTTGGAATATGCAGAAAAATGTTTCGATTTATTGCAAAAATATGCCGTGGATACCAATTTAGGTGGCTACTGGGAATTCTTTTCAGAGGATTGGAAGTTGATGGGACCGGGCGCTCCCGGAGGTGATCGAAAAACTCTTGACGTGCACATGCACCTGATGGAAGCTTTCACCACTCTATATGAGGCCAGTGGCAAAGAATTACATCGTAGAAAACTTAAAGAGTCTATTGACATATTGATTCAAAAAGTAATGCATTCGGAAACGGGGACAGGAATCCCGCAGTTTTGGGCTGACTGGTCCGTCGCACCACAAATTAAATTTGATATCGTTTGGGGTTGGGATCGTTTTGCGGAGGGAGGCCAAAAGGCTTCGGCCACCGACAACACCTCGTATGGTCACAACTCAGAATTTGGTTGGCTATTAATGCATGCCTTGAAAGTGGGTGGTTTTTCCATCGAAGATTACCGAATCAATTTAGAAAAGGCATTCTATCATTCCATGAATCATGGAGTGGATTGGGAGTTTGGAGGTGTTTATGTAGAAGGTTCACATGATGGCGTTGTGTATGACAAAGAAAAGGAATTTTGGCAGCAGGCTGAAATGTTAATTGGCATGCTCGATGCTTATTTGCTTACTGGAGATGAAAAATTCTTAGCGGCATATAAGCAAGTGCATCGCTTTGTTTTCGACAAGATGATCAATTTTAATACAGGAGAATGGTGGCCATTATTGACCCGTGAGGGAGAGCCCATCTGGCGACACATGGCGACTTCTTGGAAAATTAATTACCATAATGTGCGTTCAATGATTTTAAGTTATGAAAAACTAGACGCTATTATCGCATCATAAAAATGAAAATTCTTGTCAGTTTTGCTTTGTTATTATGTATGAGTAATTCATTAGTGGCTCAAAAAATGAGCCAATCTAATGAGTTGCTTAGCATTTTAAAGCAATATTTTGAATCAAGTACTTCCTCGGGGTCCAAGGCAAAACAAGCGCAAAGAACATTTACCATCAAATCGGATTCGCTATTTATCTATTTTTATGATCCGGAGGATTTATTTACCAAAGGGGAATATCGAGATACTAATGCAATCCCACTGGGGCAATTGGAAAAAGTGGTGGTGGTCTCAGGCCGAAGCGCTGAAGGTTCGGCCGGCGTAGGGATTCAATTTATTCCTAAGTTTATAGAACCTTCCGTGGCTAAACCTAGAAGTGACAATAATGGAGCAGTGGGAGAAGTTAGTTCACAAAATTTATCACAAGTAGCGGCTGGAACTTTAAATCAAAAAATGACTGGCCAAGTTGCCGGGGTCACCGTAGGGAATGACCATTCTCCTGGAGGAGCGGCGATGGTACGGATACGAGGATTTGGTTCTATCAATGCAAATAGCCCATTATATATTGTGGATGGAGTGCCCATAACTAATCTTAACACCATTAACCCCAATGATATAGAATCAGTTAATGTATTAAAAGATCCATCAAGTACAGCTATATATGGGGTGCGGGGTGCGAATGGAGTCGTAATAATCAAGACAAGAACGGGAGGGACAACCACGTTTAAAATTCCGGATGAAATCTTACATCAAAAACCATTGCCCTATACTTTATGGGTATATGGTAAAAAAGCAAAAGAGTTTAAAAATCAAGGGATCGGGGAAAAGATCCAGGAGCTTTTGAAATAGTTGAGCCATTTCACTTTAAAATTGGTAATTTAAAAAACAAAAGAGTCTACTGATTGATTCAGTAGACTCTTGAAATATTTTGTTGACCTACTAGGATTCGAACCTAGAAAACCAGAACCAAAAACTGGTGTGTTACCTTTACACCATAGGTCAATCTTAATAGAGTGCAAAATTAAGCGCTTGCGCTGTAATTATCAAACATTGATTCAAAATAATTGAATTATTTCTCTAGAATTAGGTTCAAGCGCTGAAAATCAAGCTATTAATTTTAATTTTTCCAATTAACTAATCAGTTCCATCGAAGACACAATTGCTTCTGCATTAATTTTCCTTACTAAGCCCTGTAAAACTTTTCCAGGTCCACATTCTATAAATTCAGTGGCTCCAGCAGAAACCATCGCTTCAATCGATTGAGTCCAACGAACCGGACCGGTCAATTGAGCAATTAGATTCGCTTTGATTTCCACTTCATTTTGAGACGCTTTTGCATTCACATTTTGAAATATTGGGCAAACGGGACGATCAATTTTTGCAGCTTCAATGGCAGCTGCTAACTCCAAACGGGCAGGTTCCATAAATGGAGAATGAAAAGCTCCACCTACTGGCAATAACAATACTCTTTTTGCACCAGCTTCTTTTAATTTTTCTCCAACTAGCTCGACGCCTTTGATACTTCCTGAAATGACTACTTGGCCTGGGCAGTTGAAGTTAGCGGCAACCACATCGCCATTAAACTCAGCACAAACTTTTTCAATTTGTTCATCGCTTAAGCCTAAAACAGCAGCCATGGTGCTGGGTTCGATTTCACATGCTTTTTGCATAGCTAATGCACGTTTGGAAACTAAAGATAAACCATCTTGCCAACTTAATCCTCCGGAAGCCACTAAAGCAGAGAATTCACCCAAAGAATGGCCTGCCACCATATCAGGTTTGAAATTGGTACCTAATTTTGCAATTAAAATTGAATGCAAATAAATGGCCGGTTGGGTCACTTTCGTTTGCTTAAGCTCATCTTCAGAACCATTAAACATGATGTCGGAAAGTGAAAATCCGAGAAGCTCATCTGCCTCAGAAAATATTTCCCTTGCAAACGAATACGTTTCAAATAAATCTTTCCCCATGCCGGGAAATTGCGATCCTTGACCAGGAAAAATATATGCCTTCATTTATAAATTAATTATTTAATGTAAATTTGTTTACAAAGATAAAAAAATGAAGCATTTTCTGAAATTCAGCAAATGCCTATTCGAATGATCCTATGATTAAAAATTTATCGACATTTACTTTATTGGGCCTTATTCTTTTACTAAATGGTTGTAAATCAGAAGACATTGCACCTAAATTTATTGCCAACTCAAAAGTTATTATTGACAAAGTCAATAGCATAGATTTTGTACAAAGAAATACAAACAATGAAGGTTCTATTACAATCGTGGGTAAATCTGATAAAAGTTTTCAATCGGCTAAAATAAAATTCAATAGTTCATTAGGGGGTGTTTCAACGGATTGGCTGACACTCGCCATAGACCCAACAACTAAAGAATTCAAAGGTAAGTTTACCTTAAAAGCCGGGGGGTATTATCCACAAATCCAATTATTTAATGACAACAAAGTTTATACGGATACGCTTTTAACTTGGAGTGTGAAAGTTGGCGAAGTCTTTGCTGTTATTGGTCATTCACTTGTAGAAGGACAAAAACCATATTCCATTGAAAACTATGATCCAACTTGGTGCGATGTATTAATTTGGCAATATGATGGGGCTATTAATAATTATTGGGGCCGACTAGCTGAGAAATTAAAAGTTAAATTAAATGTTCCTGTCAGAATATACAACACAGGAATTGGGGGCTCTAGTTCTGAACAATGGGGATTATCAGCTTATGGTTTATCATTCCCGCACCCATTTTTTGATTGGAAGTTGAGGTATCCTTATTCTTTATTTGAAAAACGCTTAGTAAATGAAATTTTAAATATAGGATTAAGAGGTATTTTAGTGGCTCATGGTGAAAATGACATTTATTTAGCCGAAAATATCATTCTAGAATCAACTAAAATGTACATTCAGAAAACAAGAGATTTATTAGATGCTCCCCTATTAACATTCTCCATTGCAAAAAGCAATACCGGTGGTACCGCAGAGCCCATCATGAAAGTTAAGTCCGCTCAAAAAAGAATTTTGTCTGAAATAAAAAATACGGTTGTCGGAGCTGATTTAGAGACTTTAACGGGGGAAAAATATCGCTGGGATGGCATTCACTTTAATAGTGCTGGCCTTGAACAAGCAGCCATTCGCTGGGATCAATCTTTACCACTGAGTTTCTTTACACAAACAACTCCCTACACTCCTAAATAACCTCACAATTATTTCCCTTGCCCCATAGATATCGATTCTTGGCTATGAAATCATATATAGCATCCATAAGACTCGTAGGCAATAAAAAGAAAATACGTAAAGGTTGGAAGTACCAGTGAGCCTCCGCCAACAAAGCAGCAATTGCCTTAGACTTCATGAATAATTGATTGCCAACGATCAATTTGATACTATCAACTGCCCAATCAGAAGGATTAAATCGATTTTGAATATCAGAGTACTCATGATCATATTGTGTAATTACATGCAATTGGACCGCCAATATACGTCTCAATAATTTAGTTGACACCAGGCAAAACCGACAATTCCCGTCAATAATTATTTGCATTTTAAGTTATTTTACTAATTCAACCCAACCCTTCAGTTGCTTAGTTTTTAACGCGTCATTCTTTACATCAAATACCACATCACAAGTATAAAAATACGTTGACGCCGCCATGACATTACCATTTAAATCCCTTCCATTCCAACCAAATCCATTGATATCTCCTGTATACTGATAAACTAATTGGCCATTACGGTCCACTATTTTACAAGAAACTTGTGTGACAAATCGCGGACATCTCATCGCTTGAAATACATCATTTTTACCATCCCCATTTGGACTAAACAAATTAGGCAAATCGAATGAAGGGCAATTATCCTGGCACACAGTTTCACTCTTGGCCGACTCTTTGCCCAATTGGCTGACAGCAGTAATGTAATAACATCCAATAAACGAGTCTGTTTTTTGATGTAAATATTTTACATCAGAAACTTCGGCAATTTTTCCAAATGTTGTTCCGTCCTTCGAATAATAAATCCGATAGCTCGCAATACTCTGATCGCAAGATCCCGTTAGCGTAGGTGTCCAAATAAGTGTATTGGTAAAACTTGTCAACTGGCAATTCAGCGAGGCATCTAAACTTTCACAATTTAAAGCGGCCAAGCTTAATTTAGGTGCACATGGATTTACGTCTGATTGCGGCTTAACGCACACAATTTGGGACGAATTAATTAAACCTATATTAGGTAGGCCTTGTCCATAGGTCCCAACAGTTTGTACATAATAACAGTAAGTTGAATCCGGCGAAATAACCACATCGAATTTCCCATCTTGTGTATAATAATCAATTCCTTGGTCAGTGAAAGTATACGAATTAGGACCCGCAACAGAAACCTCTGTGATTTGATTGAACTTTCCTGAACCCCGCGGGGTCTCACGAAATACACGATGCACTTGAAAATCATTTGACCAGGGTACATTAGCTGACCAGGCCAGTTTAACAGATTTTACGGCCGCTTGTCCCAACAAAAAGACGGAACTTGCCGGACTTGGTGAATCCAATAATTTGAACTGATTATTTTGAGAATAATAAAAATCAACTTTATACCGATAAGCACCAGCTACGGTATTTAAATTTTTATCTGTGTAGGCTGTATCCAATTTAGCCGGCGAAATTTGAGCCGGAATCCCAGAAGTGATCGCAGAAAAATTATTTCCGCTTTGACCATCCGCTCTCTGAACAATATACTGATAAGGTCCCGGATAATAATTCGTATCAAGTTTCAAAGGTCTTGTCCACTTGACAAGCATCTCCCCTTCCTTAGCATCCGTTTTTAGAACAGACACATTGGTCATTAAAGGAGCCGCTGATGGAATTAAAACACATGCTGACTCCGACATTGGACTATAATCGTCCGAGCCTTTGCTATTCGTAAAAATGACCACCAATACAAAGGAATAGTTTGAATTTTTCATCAAACCATTCCCGCCATTATTATCTTCAAAAGAAGTCTTCGTCACATCCACCCTTCCTATTTCCGTATAACCTGTAAGAGCCATCCCCGTTGAACAAGGTTTATTCACCACAGGGTTACAAGCCGCTTGTCTCCTATAAATAATAATTTTGGCGTTTGGCAAAGCACAAGCATAGGAATTCCATGTCAGTAATGCGCTGGTCGTAGACGTTTTTATTGTTGCCTTTAAACCTTTTATCGATGGAGCTATGACACGCACTTTCCATATTTTACTGTCGACTAATTTCACACCACCCCCCACATTGATCGGCGGATTATCTTCCACTTTAAAGAAAATATCATAGGTTTCCTTTC
Source organism: uncultured Cytophagaceae bacterium (assembly GCA_903933935.1). Classification (GTDB taxonomy): domain Bacteria; phylum Bacteroidota; class Bacteroidia; order Cytophagales; family Spirosomataceae; genus Aquirufa. The sequence continues at coordinate 6,768 of CAIZMB010000094.1, read as the reverse complement.
GAATATGCTGACAAGCAGTTTGCCATTTAAATACTCCTATAGCAGGACTTGGCTGTTTAAGCGACGAAATAAAAGTTGCGTAGGGCTGTTTTACCGCGTAAACCGTATCCATCGCATATACATTACCAAAACTATATATTGAGATGGGATCTAAACGGCCCGATTTAGATAATACATCTGTAGCGGAAATCGTTTCATTTAAAAAAGTACCCGCTTGAACACAAACATCTGGAGGGACGGTTATTTTGGGAGCTTTATTGTCGACGTCTTTAACCTCAATCTGCATGTCTCTGACCGTTTCAGAAATTTTAACTCCATTCCTCCACTCTTCAATAATGAAAGCACAATTATATAATCCTACTTCTTGAGGTGAATTCCAAATCAAATCGCCATTCAATGGGTTAATCGTAAATGAAGAAGGCACAGCAGCCACTTCATTGGGCTGGCGAAAATTAGGAGCCGGCAAACCCCTACTTACCGAAGAGCATGTTTCGTAATCTCCTGTTTTTGAGACAGATAAGCGGTAGGCCAAACTATCGCCTTCCGCATCCACCGCATTGGGATTATGAATAAAGGGTTGGCCTATAACGGCTGTCAAATCGACCGCTGGATTTAAAAGTAAAGGAGTCGAGTTTTGCCCTAATCCAGAATTAATTGAAAAAGTCGTTTCCACATAAAAAGGAACTTCCACCGAACGTGTAATATTTCTAACCCCATCGTTCCGATTAGGTATAGCGACTGAAACCCTGTAAAAAAGTGCGGGAGCCGGATACGTGTACTCAATCTTGTAAATATTTTTCATGGTCCCATTGCCAATATCCACGGGACTTCCACAACATCTTTTTGCTTTAAATATAGTCGTACCATCACCAAAACAAAAATTAACATCCCCTTGATCCTGATTGGCCCGATTATTTTCTGTGTAGGTGGTTAAAGTAAACTCGTAGGTTAACGTTTTATCTGAAATACGTTTAACCGTAATTTCACCACCTTTCAAATGCGTTGCCTGGATAGTGAAACAACCTAGAAAAAAAACCAAAAAGTAATAAGCAATTTTTCTTGCCGACATAAAAACTATTTGTGAATAGGAAAGTTAATAAGGCAAATCCAATTATTTAAAAAAAATGTTTTTTTTAATCGATTAATTTGAAGAACCCGCGTTTCAATTGTAATTTTGGAAGCTAAAATTCATTCGCTTAGTAGAAAAAACAAAACGCTTGAGTAATTTTAATTTTAACAAATACATTAATTTATGGCTTGGTTAACAAAATCTTTTAATTCATCGCTCGGGAAAAAGCTCCTAATGGCCATCACAGGCCTGTTTTTAATCAGCTTCCTTATTGTGCATTGTGGACTTAATGCAACCATCTTTTTAAATGATGGCGGAGTGGCCTTCAACGAAGGTGCCGAATTCATGGGAACTAATCCTGTGATCCGCACGATGGAAATTGTATTATTTGCTGGATTACTTCTTCACATCTTTGATGGCTTACGTTTATGGCTTGATAATAAAAAGAAACGCCCAGTCGCTTATGCGGTGGTTGACGGTTCGGCTAATAGCAAATGGTATTCAAGATCTATGGGCTTACTGGGCACTTTATTATTACTATTTTTAATCATCCATTTAAAACATTTTTGGTATTTTTCTCGCCTTACTGATGATTTGACTGAAGCACATACTTTATACAACGAAATGCAAATCGTTTTTCAAAGTCCTATTGTGGTGATTATTTATGTGCTAGGATGTATCTCTTTGGGTTATCACTTATTACATGGATTCCAAAGTGCATTTCAATCTTTAGGTTGGAATCACCCTAAATACTCCCCTACCATAAAAACGATTGGTGCTGTTTATGCAGTCGTAATTTCAGCGACATTTGCATCCATGCCGATTGCATTTTATTTTCATTTGATTCATTAATATCAGCCGACAAGAAATTATGACAAAAATAGACGCCAAAATCCCTGATGGAAATTTAGCCGAGAAATGGACCAAGTTCAAATCGAGTGTTTCGTTGGTCAACCCGTCCAACAAACGTAGCTTGGAAATCATTGTAGTAGGTTCCGGCCTTGCAGGTGCATCAGCTGCTGCTTCTTTAGCTGAATTAGGATATAAAGTAAAAGTATTTTGCTTTCAAGATTCTCCCCGTCGTGCACACTCTATTGCCGCACAAGGAGGTATTAATGCTGCCAAAAATTATCAAAACGATGGTGATTCTGTTTACCGACTATTTTATGACACCATCAAAGGAGGAGATTATAGAGCTAGGGAAGCCAATGTGCATCGCTTAGCCGAGGTATCCGGAAGTATAATTGACCAATGTGTAGCTCAAGGTGTTCCCTTTGCACGTGAATACGGTGGATTGCTTTCAAACCGTTCATTCGGTGGAACCCAAGTTCAAAGAACGTTTTATGCGGCGGGTCAAACGGGCCAGCAATTACTATTAGGCGCATATTCAGCCTTGCAGCGCCAAGTGGGAATGGGTAACGTGCAATTATTTACGCGACATGAAATGCTTGACGTTGTAACCATCGACGGAAAGGCACGTGGAATTATCGCCCGTGATTCTGTTAGCGGTGCCTTAGAAAGACATTTTGGACATGCCGTTTTATTATGTACAGGTGGATACGGCAATGTGTTTTATTTATCGACAAATGCCATGGGATCTAATGTGACCGCGGCATGGAAGGCACATAAAAAAGGAGCATTCTTTGCAAATCCTTGCTATACACAGATTCACCCTACTTGTATTCCAGTTTCTGGAGATCATCAGTCGAAGTTGACCCTAATGTCTGAGTCATTGCGTAACGATGGCCGTATATGGGTTCCCAAAAAAGAAAACGACACTCGCAAGGCCAATGAAATACCCGAGGATGAAAGAGATTATTATTTAGAACGTCGTTACCCTGCTTTTGGAAATTTAGTTCCACGAGACATTGCGTCTAGAGCCGCGAAGGAACGTTGCGATGCAGGTTTTGGAGTAGGATCCTCTAAAATGGCCGTTTACTTAGATTATGCAGCAGCCATTATTCGTTACGGGAAAGGCGAAGCTAATAAACACAATATGCATAGCCCAACGGACGAAGAGATTCAATCCATGGGAAAAGCAGTTGTGAAAGAAAAGTATGGCAATCTTTTTGATATGTATAAGCAGATCACTGGAGAAGATCCATATGAAGTTCCGATGCGTATTTATCCAGCGGTTCACTACACCATGGGTGGACTTTGGGTTGATTATAATTTAATGACTACAGTTCCCGGCTTGTATGCGTTAGGAGAAGCTAATTTCTCAGATCATGGGGCTAACCGTTTAGGAGCTTCGGCATTGATGCAGGGGTTAGCGGATGGTTATTTCGTGATTCCGTATACAATCGGTGCTTATTTAGCTGCTGAAATTCGTACACCTTCTATGTCAACCGATTCGGAAGATTTTGTCAAAGCCGAAAAAGCTGTTCAAGATCGTTTAGAGACTTTGATGAACATCAAAGGTTCTAAGCCCGTCGATTATTTCCACAAACGTTTAGGTAAAATCATGTGGGATGAATGTGGAATGGCTAGAAGTGAGAAAGGCTTAAAAGCATCAATTAAAGAAATCCAAGCCCTTCAAAAGGAATTTTGGTCTGACGTTAAAATCCCAGGTGAAATAAATAATTTAAACCTAGAATTAGAAAAAGCAGGTCGTGTGGCCGACTTCCTAGAACTTGGGGAATTAATGTGCATTGACGCCTTGGACAGAAATGAAAGTTGTGGTGGCCACTTCCGAATTGAATACCAAACGGAAGATGGAGAAGCCCTACGAGATGACGATAAATACGCCTACGTAGCCGCTTGGGAATACGAAAAACAATCAAGTTTCAAACTTCACAAAGAAGAATTGAAATATGAAAATATCAAAATTGCTCAAAGATCTTATAAATAAATCGATATAATGGAAGGAAATTTAAACCTGACACTCAAAATTTGGAGACAAAAAAATACCCAAACAGCTGGTAAATTCGAAACCTATCAGGTTAGTGGTATTTCAACCGATATGTCATTTTTGGAAATGATTGACGTGTTAAATAACCGTTTAATCGAAGAGGGTGACGACCCGGTCGCTTTTGACCACGATTGCCGCGAAGGTATTTGTGGAATGTGTTCCATGTACATCAATGGCCGACCACATGGACCTAATCGCGGAGTGACCACATGTCAGTTACACATGCGTTCATTTAAAGATGGAGAAACGATCACCGTAGAGCCATGGAGAGCAAGTGCTTTTCCTGTCATCAAGGATTTAGTCGTAAATAGATCTGCTTTCGATCGAATCATAGCCGCTGGTGGATTTATTTCCGTTAATACCGGAAATGCACAAGATGCAAACAATCTGCCGATCAATAAAGATAATGCGGATGATGCTTTTGCTGCAGCAGCTTGTATCGGTTGTGGGGCTTGCGTAGCCGCCTGCAAAAATGCTTCTGCGATGTTATTTACCTCAGCTAAAATATCTCAATTAGCTTTATTACCTCAAGGCCAGATTGAGGCCGCGACACGTGCGCAAGCCATGGTGGCCCAAATGGATGAAGAGGGTTTTGGTGCATGCTCAAATACAGGGGCATGTGAAGCAGAATGTCCAAAAGGCATTTCAATCGAAAATATTGCTCGAATGAACCGCGAATATTTCTCGGCTACTTTCAGCTCAAAATAGTATTCACCTAATGGCCCCTGAAATTTATTTCAGGGGCTTTTTACGCCCTTGTTTCTAGAACCCAATCACTCGAAATCGACACAAAAAACTAGCTCATCGGGCTGGATTGAAGTGATTTGTGGCTCAATGTTTTCTGGTAAAACAGAAGAACTCATCCGAAGACTTAGACGGGCAAAAATAGCCCAATTGCAAGTAGAGATTTTCAAACCTGCTTCGGATACCCGTTATCATGATGAAGATATTGTCTCTCATAACCAAAATACCATTCGGTCCACTCCTGTTCATAGTGCGGTAGAAATTTTATTGCTTGCTGGAGATTGCGATGTGATCGGATTAGATGAAGCTCAATTTTTCGATCATAGCATTGTAGATGTTTGCAATACATTGGCAAACCAAGGAAAAAGAGTCATTGCAGCAGGGTTAGATATGGATTTTAAGGGTTTGCCTTTTGGTCCTATGCCGGAATTAATGGCCATTGCCGAATACGTAACGAAAGTCCACGCCGTATGTGTTTCTTGTGGGGGTGTTGCCCAATATTCCTTTCGAACGGCAGCCAATCAAGATACCGTTATGTTAGGGGAATCCGATACCTATGAAGCTCGTTGCCGCGCCTGCTTCCCTCTACAACCCTAATTTATGCCAAAAGATCCTTCCTTTAAAAAAGTATTTCAAAAAATTATAGCTAAAAAACCAAAGGACTTAGATAAGCAATTTGGGAAAGCGCATGAGGAAGTTTTTGAAAAAATGGACTGTTTGACTTGCGGAAATTGTTGCAAAACAACTAGCCCAATGTGGAATGAGACAGATATTCAGCGAGTAGCTCATTTATTCAAAATGAAGGTTTCGACTTTTTTAGATACCTACCTAGTTCAAGACTCTGATGGAGATTGGGTATATCCAGCGGCTCCTTGCCCCTTTTTAACGGCCGAAGATAACACGTGTCAGATTTATGATCATCGACCTAAAGCATGTAAAGAATACCCGCATACAAACCGAAAAAATATGATGGGAATCTTGCAACTAACGGCCAAGAACGTCCTTATATGTCCTGCCGTAGGCCAAATTATGGAAAAATTAGAGCATGTTTACCTGAGCTCAAAATAGAATTTGAAAATCACGTCAAAAATGAGGAAATTCGTATATTAATTAAAATTAGAATTCAATGCCAGCAACTGAATACCTAGGAATCGATGTCGGTGGAACCGGAGTTAAAATGGGAATTGTGCATGCCGACACGGGCCAAATAAACAATTTTCAAAGTTATGATACTGCTACTTGGCGGGAATCAAACCATTTTTTAGATCGATTAGCAGATGCGATTGCTTTGCATTTGTACCAACATAAAAATGTTCAAAAAGTGGGCATTGGTCTTCCCGGAATTTTAACGAAAGACAGAAGAACCTTAATTGAAATCACTGCTATTCCTGAAATTGACGGATCTCCCATGATTGATATGTTGGAAAAACGCTTTCCTGAACATACCTTTTTCATGGAAAATGATGCCAATGCTGCGGCATTAGGCGAATTTTATTTCTCCCCGGAAAAATCAAGTATGCCAGAAGATTTTGTGTTCATTACGTTAGGCACTGGAGTGGGAGGTGCAGCCGTCATCGACCGTAAAATATTTTTAGGTGGAGATGGAAACGCGATGGAACCAGGACATGTGCCATCCAAAGATGGTAAAGTATTGGAAAGAAATGTAGGCAAAAAAGAATTACTTCAAATGGCCAATCGCATGAGGGCTGAATTTAAGGGAGAAACAAGTTTGGCAAGTGATGGAAGTATTTCAACTACCGCGCTTGTCGTAGCTGCTGAGGAAGGGGATGCATTAGCTCAAGCTATCTGGGATGAAGTGGGAACTCTTTTAGGCGATATGCTCGTGTCACTCATTCGCATATTGGACATTAAAAATATATTTATTGGCGGTGGTTTATCCGCATCCTTTGATTTTATTGTTCCAAGCATGGAAAAACAATTAAATTATTGGCTTACTCCTGCCTACCTCGAAAAATTGACCATAAAAAAAGCATTATTAGGAAATGATGCGGGATCGAACCCATACCTCCCGCGTGCTGAGCGG
>CAIZMB010000093.1 GCA_903933935.1 uncultured Cytophagaceae bacterium | reverse complement strand
TCCCTTAAATTTGCGCTCCGAAGACGAAAATGCATCCACATCAATCATCACCGTATCCCCCAAACTCACCCGCGTAATATCATTCTCATTTACATTAACCCGAACCTCCATATTGTTTAAATTCGCAATCCGCAACATCTCTGTTCCCGCCATCTGTGACGTTCCCACCACACGCTCTCCTAATTCCACGTTCAACTTAGAAATGATTCCGCTCTGAGGAGCATAAATCGTCGTCTTTGTTAAATTAGTCCGCGCCTCTTTTAATGCCGCCTCCGAACTCTTTACATTAAAATTAGCCGCTTTGACATTCGCTTTTGCCGCTTCCAAATCTTGTTTGGCCACTAAATAGGCCGACTGGAACTGATCGAAATCCGCATCCGAAATTACTTTGTCATTATGCAATTTTACATTTCGGTCAAAATCAATTTTTGACTTACTTAATCTCGCTTCACTTTGAGCTAAAACCGCTTTGCTTTGTTCCGTACTCGCCTTCATCGCATTTACCTGCGCCTCCGCTCGAGCCAATAAACTTACATAGTTATCCGGACGAATTTTCAAAATTTCTTGGCCAATCACCACAGAATCGCCTTCGGCAACTTTCAATGACACAATCTCCCCCGATACATCAGGAGAAACCTTTACTTCCACCTCAGGCTGAATCTTACCCGAAGCCGAAACCTTCTCTATAATCGTCGCTTTAGCCGCCTTCGTCAACTCCACCTCCGTAGGCTCCACCTTTCCTATCCACTCCATCTTCTTGGCCAACCATAATCCACCCAAAATCAATACGACCGCCACTGCGATGATAATCCACGTTTTTTTATTATTCTTTGTTGCCATAATTTTTTGATTCATAGAAAGTCGCTTCGCGCCTACCTACCATTTTAATTTATACTATTTTACTTATTAACTGTTATTAATACTTCTTACCTAATACCTAATACTTAATACTTCTAACCTATTACCTAATACTTCTTACCTATTACCTAATACTTCTTACCTATTACCTCTTACCCAATACTTCTTACCTGTTACCTAATACTTAATACTTCTCACCTCTTACCTAATACTTCTTACCTATTACCTAATACCTCTTCCCTATATTTACCTTTTAGTTAAAAAGTCAAACTCTTCCCTTGGTAATAATCCAAAATCTTCGTCCTAAACACAAAGTCATATTTGGCCTGAACTAAACTCAATTTAGCCTTATCCAAATTTGTCTTTTGTAAATTATAACTGACAAAATCAATCGTACCCGCATTAAAACGACTTTCAGAAGCCCTAAATGATTCTTCTAACGCAAATACTTGTACATTTCCCGCCTCATATTTTTTCGCCGCATTCAACATATTAACATAGGCCTGTTCTATATTTTGACGCAAGGTTAAGCGTGCGCGCTCAGCTTCTATTTCCAAATTTATCCGCTGTAAATTAGCCTGCGAAACTCGAGTCTTATTGAAATTCTTGGCAAAAATAGGAATGTTTAAATTCAATGAGATTACCTTGTTTTGCGTATTATTCAACTGATCAAAATAGCCGACTGTCGCTCCCTCCCCGTATTTCATTTGAGTCGTAGTGATTGGATAATTTTGTCCCCCTATAGCCACATTTCCTAAATTAACCGTTTGGGTTCCCAAAACCTCTACGGATTTTAAGGCGTTGGATTGATTAGCAGACCAACTCCCATTCAAGGAAATGCTAGGTAAACGGAACGCCTTAGCGACTTCAATGCTTTTTGCCGCACCCTGTACACGGAAATCCGCCGCCCGAATTAACGGTTGGGCCGACAACGCTTTGGAATAAATATCAGCTATGCTTACATCATAAGCCTTAGAACTTGGCACCGGAACCTGAATGCGCTCCAGCTCAAACATCTGAATACTAGAATCATTTAACAACTGCAAAAGCGTTAATTTATTGATGTCCAAATTACTTTGAAACGTGACCAGATTAGATTCCTCGTTGGCCAACTGCGCCTTCAAATCCAATAAACTCGAATTAGCTAAAGACCCCGCACGAACCAATTTCTCTGTTCGTTCAATCTGTAATTTCGTAATCTCTGTTTGAGTTTTCGCAATACTTAATTGGTCTTCCGCATTTAAAATAGACAAATACGACAAGGCCACCTGCAAAGAAATGTTTTCCCGAATGGACACTAAATCCTCCCGCGTAGCCTTTAAATTAAAGTCACTTTGAGAAATACTGTTTTTCAATTGGCCCCCATTAAACAACAACACGCTGGCATTCAAGCCCACATTGTAATAATTGATGTTTCGAGAATCATAGCCATTCGTGTAGGGATTGATGGAACGACCAAAACTCGCCGCCTGATTCATATTCCCATTTAAAGAAGGTAACTGATTATATTTCGCTTGTTGGTACGTCAGCTCCGCATTTTGTAAATTAACCTCGTAGGACCTTACATTAAGATTATGCTGCAAAGCCGTCTCCACCGCTTGCGTCAAAGTAAGTTTGGTTACTTTAGCATTTCCCTGAATCGCCGTTTGACCTTTACCCACAAAGGAAACAATGCCTAAAAGGAAAGACAATAGGGCAATTTTATTTATATTCATCTCTTTCAATATATTTCTGCAATGTTACGAATTTTGGTTTGCCTAAAAACTGATTTTTGGATAAACGGCAAGCAATCAGGATAAAAAGCCCTATTTATTGAACTACCTGGTATCGCCTTTTGGCCTCTGCTCGAGAAAATGCATTAAAATGCCACCACTCATATTCAATCGGCATAAACCCTGCCGCCTTCATCGCATTTCTCAAAATCAGCCGATTTTCATACGCTTTCTTCGACAATTTATTGTTTGCCAAAAGCTCCCGCTCTTTGGACGGATAAGCCAATTCGCCAAAAAAATCAAAGGTAGTTCCCATGTCTAAGGCCTTTCCTTTTTCATCTGCCACAGTTAAATCTATCGCGCTTCCATAATTATGAATGGAATGTTCCCGCGGATCAGCCACATAATTTTTTCGAATAGTAGGCGGATATTGAGTCAAGGTATTCCACAAAATCCACTGAATCGATAAAGGCCTGGCCGCATCATAAATCAGTAAATGATAGCCTGGCTTGGTTTCTTCCAACGATTTTTTTGATTTTTTCAACATCTCAACCACTTCTTTTTGTAAATATCCATGCTGTAAACAACCATACACATCGCGCTTCATAAAGTTATCTTGCGTCGCATATTTTAATTCAACCTTTACGCCGGGAGCCGCTCGGGTAACTTCCACTAATCCTTGCTTTCGCATCGCCTCCTCATACGAACAGTTTTGAGCTCCTGCGTAATGCGAAGCGGCCAAAGCCAAAACAATAAATACGCTTAAGTTTGTCAATCGAATCATTAGAAAATGTAGAATTTCCCTAAATTTAGCCAAAATTTATTATTCCCTTTTTCTCATGGCTTTAAATTGGATTTGGTTTTTGTTTTTTGGTGTCGCTTTTGTCGTAGCTTTCATCCAATTTATATTTTTTGGTAACACCGATATTTTCAAGATTCTCGTCGACGGCATGTTTGATTCTGCCGAAATGGCTGTGATGAAAATAGCCCTACCACTCGCCGGAGTCATGACCTTTTTTATGGGAATTTTGCAAATAGGCGAAAAGGCAGGAGCCATTCATTTTTTAGCCCGTCGAATTAAGCCCTTTTTCACCCGACTTTTTCCCGAAATACCACAAGATCATCCCGTTCATGGCCAAATGATCATGAACTTTTCGGCTAATTTATTGGGCCTCGATAATGCCGCGACACCCTTTGGACTTAAAGCCATGCAAGGGCTTCAGGAAATAAATCCAGTCAAAGAAACGGCATCAAATGCCCAAATTATGTTTTTGGTTTTGCATAGCGCTGGACCCGTTTTAATCCCATTAAGCATCATGGCACAACGTGCTATTTATGGCGCCCAGGATGCTTCAGATGTGTTTATTCCCTGTTTGATGGCTACCTATGCCACCACCATGACCGGCTTAATTATTGTGTCCATCAAGCAAAAAATTAAGCTTTTTGAGCCCGTATTATTTGCTTGGATCTCCGGCCTAACTTTATTTTTGGGAGGGATATTATGGTACTTTAGCCAATTGCCAAAAGAGTCGATCGAGATTCAATCTAAAGTCTTTAGCAACGGCATTTTATTTCTACTCATCTTCTCATTTATCGCGGCCGCCTTTCGGAAAAAGATTGACATTTTTGGAACGTTTGTCGAGGGCGCCAAAGGAGGTTTTGAAACCTCCGTTAAAATTATTCCTTACCTAGTAGGTATGTTGGTCGCCATCTCTTGCCTCCGCAATTCGGGTGCACTCGGATTTGTCGTGGATGGAATGAAGTGGCTTGTTGCACAAACTAGCCTAGACAATCGGTTTACCGATGCGATGCCCACAGCCCTTTTGCATCCCATCAGCGGAAGTGGGTCCCGCGCGATGATGATTGACACGATGAAAACTTTTGGTCCAGATTCGTTTGTAGGTAGACTTGCCTGTGTTTTTCAAGGATCAGCCGAAACAATCTTGTATGTAGTGGCGCTTTATTTCGGATCGGTCCAAGTAAAAAACATTCGCTATACGTTGTGGGCCGGTTTATTTGCAGACCTTGTGGGAATCATTACAGCCGTGGGCGTGAGTTACCTGTTTTTTGGGTAATTGTTACTGAAGAGGAACCGACAAGGTGACGTTGGCCCCCACTAAATCTTTTTTCCAAGACCCTAGGTCAGCACCTACATTAGCTGAAATAAAAGCGTCCTGTCCAAAGACAAAAATTTGGCGCTTCCATTGAAGGCCCACAGCAATTTGCTTTTTAACGGGAATATATTCCGAACCAAAATTCCCATGTGAATTAGTTAAACTTCCCCTAAACATCAGGTAATTTTCTCCAATCAAAGCCTCAGCTCCTATATAAAAAGCTTCTACTCGATTGTTATCAAAATAAACATCTTTGGAAGCATTTAAATCCGTTTCATTATCTAAGGTCATCAAAGGGGTTCCCATGCCCTTGCCCAAATAAGTCCAACCCTCCCGATAAACACCATTATTCTGATAATTATCAAAGCCACGAATATTATTTGTATATCCAAATGTGGTTCCTCCTTGAGAAGTAGAATTAAAATACTCCAGGACTATTTTCAATAAACCTGTTTTGCGCTTAGTGTGATAAGAAATACCATGTAAGCCATCGGTTATATTGTTTCCATAATACAAGGATCCGTCTTCATAATAACTTTGTCTGTAAAAAAACAATTTCCCTAGCCTGCCATCGATTTCCATGCCAACATCCACCGTTCCCAAGTGATTTCCCAGTCGATTCCAGCCATCATTAATTCCATATTTCGCGGTATCTCCTTCCGTGGCCATCGACTTCGCTAATACAACATACACATAATCCCTCAAGCCTGAAGCCACTTTTCCTTTGTTGCTATACTCATTTTTGGGATCTGGAAATTTCAACGTTCCCCCCCACTGAACTTGGTGTGTAAAGCCTCCGTAAAATTTAATTTTGGCATTTGGCTTTCCTATGCGGCCATAAAAAGACTTTTGATGCAAATAAAAATTATCTACATCACTTCGTTTATTATCAAAAAGGCCGTGGACAAAATTGCCCTTAAAGCCCAAATACCCTCTTAAAAAATCAGGATGCCAATATTCATTCACAACTATTTCTAGTTTAGGTATGGGTAATGCATTTCCGGAATAGACAAAAGAACCCGAACTTAAAGTCGAGTCCATCAGCCCTTGAATGTACTTTTTCCTTCCGGCCGACAACTCAAAGATTCCCCATTTGCCCTTCAGATAGGCTTCTTGTACAAATAAATCCGCTTTAGTATCCCCCAAATTTAATCTGCCTGAAGCCCCAAAACCCCAATCTATCTTTTTGCCCTTTCGATATTCGACATAGGTGGAGCCGCCGACATGAACATAATTCTCTTCCGTGGGCACAGCGCCAAACTGATTTGCCCGAAGCCAAAAAGGAGTGTAATTACTAGATGACAGACCTCCACCAAAAGAGAACGTTGGCGCAGAAGCCCTTTGACCAAAAACTGAAAAAC
>CAIZMB010000092.1 GCA_903933935.1 uncultured Cytophagaceae bacterium | reverse complement strand
GAATAATTCATGCGCCAAACAAGTGGAAATGGCCATTCAAGACGGCTATAAGCGCTTATTGATGCCAGCCATGGAAACGGAAGTTCGAGCGGAAGCTAAAAAACGAGCCGATGAAAATGCGATACGCGTGTTTGCCGAAAATATCAGGCAATTACTATTAGCCGCTCCCTTAGGTCAAAAACGTGTTTTAGCCCTCGACCCAGGATTTAGAACTGGTTGTAAAGTAGTTTGCTTAGACGAGCAAGGAAGCTTATTGGCCAATACAGCCGTTTACCCTCACACAGGTCCTGGACAAGCTTCTGAGGCGGCTGAAACGATTAAAGAATGGGTGAAAAAATACCAAATTCAGGCAATAGCCATTGGGAATGGAACAGCAGGAAGAGAAACTGAATCTTTTGTCCGTAACTTAAATTTGAACGGCATCCATATTATTATGGTGAACGAAAGCGGTGCTTCCATCTATTCAGCCTCTGAAGTCGCAAGAGATGAATTTCCGGATAAAGATGTGACGGTTCGAGGTGCTGTTTCCATCGGCAGGAGACTGATGGACCCACTCGCTGAGTTAGTCAAAATTGACGCAAAATCGATTGGCGTGGGCCAATACCAGCATGATGTAGACCAAAAGAAATTACAAGCATCGCTGGATGACACAGTGGTGTCCTGTGTTAATTTAGTTGGTGTAGAACTAAACACCGCCTCCAAACAAATTTTATCGTATGTATCAGGCCTAGGCCCCCAACTAGCACAAAATATTATTGACTACCGGACAAAAAATGGTCCATTCCTCAAGCGGTCAGACCTAAAAAAGGTGACAAGGTTAGGAGAAAAGGCTTTTGAACAAGCCGCAGCTTTCTTGCGCATTCGACATGCAAAAAACCCATTAGATGCGAGTGCTGTTCACCCAGAGCGCTATGATATAGTAGAAAAGATGGCCAAAGACCTTAGCTGTAAAGTAGCTGATTTATTGGCAGATGAGTCACTGCGCAAGAAAATCCAATTAAGCCAATATGTAACACCAGATGTGGGAATGCCCACATTAACCGATATCATTTCAGAATTGGCCAAACCAGGGCTCGATCCGCGTGAAAAGTTTGAGGCATTTGAATTTGCTGATGGAGTAAATGAGATCAAAGATTTACGTATTGGAATGACCTTGCCTGGGATTGTGACCAACATTACCAATTTTGGGGCTTTTGTGGATATAGGGGTACATCAAGATGGCTTGGTGCATGTAAGCCAACTAGCTGACAAGTTTGTCAAGGATCCCAATGAAGTGGTGAAAGTATCTCAAAAAGTGATGGTACGTGTCACCGAGGTAGACGAAGTAAGAAAGAGAATTGCCCTTAGCATGAAGAGCTAAGTGGGAAGCACTAAGAATAAAATTTCGATACCGGGGAAATATCGCCTACCCCATTAAGGTGCAAACCATATTCTCCGGTACCCAAAATCATCAAAATTTACTTTTTAGCCAATTTTAATTCCATGGTGCATTGAGGACATTTGCCTTTTTTAGCATACGTTTTTGTTCCCTCGCATTTCATCGGACACTGATAAGCATCTTTTTTGTCCGCTGCAGTTTCCTTTTTTTCAACTTTCGTTGCTTCTTGCTGTTGAGCCATTGCTCCAAACATTCCTGCCATCAAAGTGGCCATTAACATCATTTTTTTCATCTTGAATTTATTTTTATGTTTATTTTATTTTAAATCGTATTCCTGAATAAACCATTCGGCCTACAATCGGCCCCCAAACCATCGTTGCATCAAAATAACGACTAAATGGATCTGATGCATTCATCAATGGATTTGTCTGCGTAAAATTACTTAGATTTTCACCGCCAACGTACCACTCCCATTTTTTAAATTGCCTAGTCACCTGTCCATAGATCGTTGAAAAAGCTGGGGCATTTACTAAGGGGGAATTCGGCTCATGTGCGTGTCCAGCAGTTGCATTGGGAATACGCCTTTCTCCATTCCACTGCCATGTTAAATCAAATTTCCATTTTGACATCGCTGTCTCATAACCCAAATTTACTAAAACTCGTTCCTTATTGACAAAGGGTTTGGCCAAACGGCTCAAACTACCATTTGAACTAATGTAGTCTGACTGCACATCTTGCCAGCGATAGGCTGCCTTAAGTTCAAAACGTTTAAATGGACTGTAATTAAATTCTAGTTGCACGCTATTCGCATAGGAAACTCCCGGACTTGAATACATGCGAATCAACCCTGATGTTTCCATATCCACGATCCATTGTTGCTCAAAATCAGTTCGATATGCGTCAAAAACAAAATTTGCTTTTCTTGATCCCAGCATCATATTTTTAGTTAATGATAAACCGTAATTCCAAGATTTCTCGATGGGACTCAAATTGCCCAACAATTGAATTTTGCGTCCATTCGCTAAAAAACCCATATTTTCGGCGATCGGATTCACACGACGCCAACCTTTTCCAGCTGATAACCTGAAAATCCAATCCGGTGAAATATCCCATTTAAGGTGCAACCTAGGTGTCCATTGAGTACCTAATTGATTATGAAAATCGACTCGTTGGCCCACAACTAACGTCAACACATTAGGAACCGTTAGTGCATATTCTCCAAAAAAACCGGGTACTATTTCAGTTCGTGCATACGCAGAATCGATATATGATTCTTGATATGAATCATATAAAAAGCTAGCACCTGTTTTCCAACCATGGTTTGTGTTTCCAATGATGGACTGATAAATTAAATTCCCGTACATACTTTGCTCGCGACCTCGGTAATTTTTAAAGGCAAAATAAGAATCGTTTTCATGTTGGTTTGCCTGCAAAATTAATCCAAGTCCTTTCCAGGGTTTCAATTGGAATAATCGGGCGATTTTAGAAAACGCTTCCCAACGAGAAGTTTTACTTCCAAAACCATATACTAAATAACGGTTGGAAGATAATTCCTCAAAATTCATTTGACCAGCCACCCTGTTTTCATACAAATAACTTGCCCCCCACTGAACAACCCATTGTTCTGTAGCATATTTCCAACGATTTAACACATGTGTAAAGTTGAAAAGTGGCTGGTCCATGAAACCATCTTGATTCCCATCGGTTCTTGCAGCCTGTTGGGAAAAATGGGTAAAAACACCCATAGAAAGCTTATCATTAAATTTATGTGCGGCTTGTTGGTTTACTTCATAGCGACCTTGAGAATTCACATAGGTATTTAAAAAATAGGCTTCAGAAGTATCGGGTTTGGCTAATTCAATATTAATTCCTCCCGTCATCGATTCATAGCCATTGGCCACCGAACTAGTCCCTTTGCTTAAATCAATGGATTTTATCCAAGTTCCAGGTAAATAGCTTAGTCCATAGGTAGATTTTAAACCCCGGATGGATGGCATATTTTCAAGGTTGGTCTGCACATAATTTCCCGATAAACCCAATAATTGGATTTGCTTAGCCCCAGTTACCCCATCCGTAAAATTGACCGATACACTCGCATTCGTTTCAAAACTTTCAGATAAATTGCAGCAGGCAGCTTTAGCCAAGGTCTTCATAGTCAAAACCTCTCTTTGAAGCAAAGACATGTTGTCTTGTTGGCCCGGATTAGCCAACACCCTAATTTCGTATAGTTCATTGGTTTTTGCCCACAAATGAATGTGCTGAAATGCAGATTTTTCCACCCAAACAGAATCGGTTTGAAATCCTAAGTAGGAAGTAACAAGCCAACCTGGAAATTTACCTGCCGACAATTTAAACATACCGCCAGCTGTTGTGAGCGCAGCTGCTCGAGTGGGCTTATAAACAACAGAGGCGCCAATAAGGTCTTCCATGTTTCCAGCGGAATCCAAACTCATCACTCGGCCAGTGATTTCTTGCCCCAATAATCCAAAGGGGGCCAAGAATAATAGATAAATAATTATTTTTTTGTACATCGTTTTTGATTTAAGTGAGTGAATATTGACTCAATAAATCAAATAAGATATGCTTGTAATTTCGCGAGACGCGCACGTAAAGGAGGGGGTGAATGATTTGAATAATAATAACTTAATTTTTCAAATGTTATATATCCAATAGAATCACCACTAGAATAAGAGTTATTAGGGAAATCATAAAGATTAAAATCAAGCTTTGGGATTTTGTTACCCGTCTGATCAAAATTGAATTTTAAAGCATATTGATCATATGAACAACATTTAGCCCGTCTCAAGGTAGTTTTATGGGTCTGATTGAAATCTGGCTTATTATTTTTCGAACAACAAGAAACTGCCTTATTTAATGAATATTTTTTATTTCCAGTGAAGAGGCAAGTGGACTGCGTGAATGAAATACCTAAATTTCCTACTAAAAAGTAGGTAGCTAAATAGACCAAAAAGAAGCGCTTGATAGCTAATTTCATCTCAAAAAATAATTGTCCAAATTTACAAATTTTATGGATACCATATTGAAATGATGAAATTTATGTGCTTTTGATTTAAATTATTTAATTTGCATCAATTATTCAATATGAGTCCACAATTTAGGTTAATCCTACTGTTATTAATTTCCTTAATTGGGGGCCCTTCAGCTTTCGCTCAAAATTCTACCTACCGATATTTGGTGCTGTTTAAAGACAAAAATAATAGCCCTTTTTCAATCAATAAACCGGAAGCATTTCTAAGTTCCAAGTCTATAGAACGTAGAAAAAAAATGAAAATTGCGTTACAAACTCAAGATTTACCGGTTAATCCTAGCTATTTAGATCAATTGAAATCCACAGGGGCAACGATCATTTTTCCTTTAAAATGGATTAATGGGGCATTGATTTCACAAAAACCGAGTGACCTTTCTAAAGTGTTAAAACTGGAAAATGTAAAGGGACTTTATTGGAATTTTCCTGCGGATTCGAGTGCCAATAATCAAATTAAAAGCAATGGGATAGCTGGGGCTAAATTATCCAATGCGGAACCAGATTATGGGAGCTCGCTGACGCAGGTGTCCCAACTAGGAATCGACGTGATGCATGCAAAAGGTTTTCGTGGAGAAAATACCCTGATTACTTTGTTGGACAACGGCTTTTTAAATGCGGATCAAGTCCCCTATTTACAGGCCATTTTTACCGAAAAAAGAGTGGTGGGCACACTGACGACAAACCCAAAATTAAAATCAGTTTATGTAGGTGGATCCCATGGAACGAATG
The DNA here is from genome assembly GCA_903933935.1 of uncultured Cytophagaceae bacterium. GTDB lineage: Bacteria > Bacteroidota > Bacteroidia > Cytophagales > Spirosomataceae > Aquirufa. The sequence continues at coordinate 8,785 of CAIZMB010000092.1, read as the reverse complement.
TACTTAGCACCATTGCTGGCCAATCCCCAGGAAAATTAGTTGGAACAGCCTATTTAGCCAATTTTGCCATGGCGCAAACGGAGGAAGATGATTCTGAATTAATCGTCGAAGAAGCAAATTGGCTCAGAGGCGCTGAATGGGCCGATAGTTTAGGAACTGATGTGTTAAGTTCATCTTTGGGTTATTCTGAATTTGACAACTTTAAGCAGAATCATACTTATGCAGATATGAATGGGAGAACCACGTTGGTTTCAAAAGCAGCCGCCTGGGCATCCCAAAAAGGAATCATTTGCACTGTTAGCGCAGGAAATGAAGGATCAAATACCTGGAAATACATTTCGGCTCCTGCAGATGCTGATTCAATTTTAGCAGTGGGAGCAGTGGACCGATCAGGTTTAAAAGCAAGTTTTAGTTCGTTGGGACCCAGTTTTGACAAAAGAATAAAACCAGATGTTTCTTCTATGGGATTAGGGACAGTGGTGGGTACAACGAGTGGGACGATCGGTACATCCAATGGAACTTCATTTTCGGCACCACTTTTAGCTGGATTTGCTGCTGGAATGGTACAAGCTAATTCTCGAAATAGTTCTTGGCAAATTATGGATGCCATCCGAAAATCAGGCAATCAATCCTCTAGACCGGATAATCTGTTGGGCTATGGAATTCCAAATTTCTTAAAGGCCACAACACTTTTAAATCCTATATTAGGAGTTGAGCCCGTCAACGAAATTGCCATTCGTATTTATCCCAATCCAATTAAAATAGGTGAAAAAATCAACATTGATTTAGCTGAAGAAATGGAAATGAAACTTGAGATTTTTAATGCACAAGGAACTATATTAAAAATCCTAAACCTCAAGCAAATACACGAAGAAATATTTCTTCCTCCACTCAGCTCGGGCAAGTATTATTTCAGGTTTATGGGAGCAAATAGTTCAAAAACGATTCCTGTCCTTTATCATTTTTAGGTTGCAAATCTTGTGCGCCAATTACAACATCGCTGCCCCAAAAACCCCTGCACTATCGCCTAATTTAGGTTTAACGACAGGGGTCAATACTTCACCTGAATTGAAAATGTATTTTTTAATTCGCTCATACCCCTCACTGTATAACAAATCAATATTTCCAACTCCCCCACCGATCACAATCACATCGGGGTCAATGACATTAATCAAAGTAGAAATGGCTTTGCCATAATATTCAAATAATCGCTCCATAGTGGCAGTCGCATTTGAATCAGAACCCGCTATATGGGCTTGAACAATATCTTTTAATTTCTTTTTATCCCCAGTTTGTCTTTCATAAAACAACTCTAACGATGGGCCGGCAATAACTTTTTCTACACAACCAGCTTTTCCACAATAACAAGGCTCACCCCCTTCTTCTAAAATATTATGCCCCCATTCGCCACCAATCCCATGAAGTCCATTAATCACCTTACCATTCACCACTAATCCGCCGCCAACACCAGTGCCTAAAATAACCCCAAAAACTACTTGGGCCTCTTTATTTATATCCTGAACCGCACCTAATAGTGCTTCAGCTAAAGCGAAGCAATTGGCATCATTGGCCAAAACAACCTCACAACCAACCACTTTCGCTAAATCAATGGCCATAGGTTTACCATTCATGCTAGTCGTGTTACAGTTTTTCATGGTCTGAGAAGCTGGGTCTAAAACCCCAGGAGTAGCAAAACCTAAACGCGTAGGTCTAAATCCAACTTTTTGACTGACCGAATCAATCAATCTACCCACCTGAGCAATGATATGATCATATCCTTTTATTGATTCTGTATCAATTCGTTCGCGAAGAATGATTTGAGTTGGATCTTGTTGATCTAAAATAGCACATTCGATTTTCGTTCCTCCTAAATCTATCCCCCAATTATATTTTTTTTCCATAAGTTTATCGACGATTATCGTCATTTTCAAAAATACTAAAATAACTTAAATATCTACTTGACGCAATTTCACCATCCTTAACAGCTTGTTGGACCACACAATGAGGCTCATGCAAATGTAAACAATTATTAAATTTGCACTGGCCCAAAAGCGCGCGCATTTCAGGAAAATAATGCGCTAATTCCTCTTTCTCAATTTCCATGACACCCAGTTCATTAATGCCAGGACTATCGATCAAATAGGTATCAGGCCCTAGTTCCCACATGGTTGAATACGTAGTGGTGTGAACCCCTTTTTGAGCAAAGTCAGAAATTTCTTTCGTTTTAATATGTAAGGTAGGCGCCACGATATTTAAAAGACTCGATTTACCTACACCTGAATGTCCGGCCATTAAAGATACCTTGCCTTCAAACATTTCTTTGAATTCTGAAATACCTTGATTCAATGGCATGGAGGTGAATAAAACACCATAACCCAATTCCTGATATAAACCCGCCCACTCAAAAATCTGGTCTTTTTCTTCCTCATTCAATAAGTCCATCTTATTGAAAACAATCGTTACTGGAATACGGAATGCTTCTGCGGTCACTAAAAAACGATCTAAAAATCCCAAGGATGTTTTGGGGAATTTATAGGTAAATATAAAAATGGCTTGATCTACATTTGCTGCTAATAATTGGCCATGACTGGTTTTATGGACAGATTTCCGAATAATATAATTTTGTCTGGGCGAAATTTCCTCAATCAGTACCGTTTGATTGGCTTCATCTTCCATCGAGAAAAGCACCTTATCTCCCACCGTAATCGGGTTAGACGTTTTAGGACCATTCAATTTAAACTTCCCTTTTAATCTAGCTCGGTATACCTTGCCTGACTCGGCACGAACTTCATACCAAGAGCCTGTTGAACGCATGATGAGACCTTTATTCAGCATATGAATGACCTAAATTTTTTCGTACATAGTTCATGATGCATTCGGTGGCACCTGCATGGGCGGCGACAAATTGGCGAGATTGCACTTGCTTTTGAACCAATAAATCTTCAGAATGATAAATTTCAAATATTTTTTCTTGTAATTCTTGACTGTCAGCCACAGGAAAAGCTAATCCTAAATTGACCAATGCAACTGCCTCATTAAATTTTTCAAAATTCTTATTTCCAAAAAAGACCGTTGGCCCAAAAACGGCAGCCTCCAATGTATTGTGCAAGCCCGCACCAAAAGCACCTCCAATATAGGCAAACAAAGCGCCCCGGTATAATGAAGATAATCGCCCTACCTCATTGACAAATAACACGTTAGCATTAGCGTTTAATTGACCACCCTTCGAATAGCATACGTCAACTTGTATCTTAGACTCCCATGAATTTAAAGTTGATTCATTAATTTCATGCGGAACCACCACCCATTTAAATGGGAAATTGCCTGAATTAATAATGGGAATTAGGCAATCCATATCAGCATCCCATACGGAACCCAGAACCACAAATTCGTTTTCTCCGATAAAATCCGACATGAAAGACCAAGGTTGGGCCGAGCGGAGGTTCGCCAACACCCGATCAAAGCGAGTGTCGCCACCCAATATAACGTGTTGAATATCAATGTCATTAAGCATTTTTTTAGAAGATTCATCTTGAACAAAAATTTGAGCAAAAGACGTTAATATATTCCTGAAAAATCCACCATACCATTTAAAAAACAATTGATTTTTTCTAAAAATGGCTGAAACTAAAATTGTATTAATATTTCTTTTTTTGAGTTCATGTAAATAGAAATACCAAAATTCATATTTAACAAAAAATACCATGGACGGTTTAACAAGATCCAAAAATCGTTTGCTTGTGGACGCACCATCAAACGGCAAATAACTTACATAATCAATGCCCTGAGCATTCTTTCTAACCTCATACCCCGAAGGAGAAAAAAAAGTAACTAATATAAAGTAGTCAGGATATTCGTTAGAAAAAGCATCTATGATGGGTTTCCCCTGTTCAAATTCACCCATGGATGCGGTATGAAACCAGGCAACGGGTTTACGATTCATTTCGAAAGCAGATTCTAAGCCTTCCCAAACATGTTTTTGGCCATTATTCCATTTCTTAGCCTTGTTATGGAACACAGAAACAATTCCTAAAATTTGCTTATATAAAAACAAGGCAAAAATATACAGCCAAACCCTCAATTTTTCTTAAATTTGATGTTGAAACAATAAATTTACAAAATTAGACGAATACCTACATCATCCTTATGCATTGGAATACATTAACGGACCTACATCAATTGGATGAAATAGTTGCCATTTCACAAAGTCAACCTGTGGTGATTTTTAAACACAGTACTCGTTGCTCCATTTCATCCACTGCTTTAAGTCGATTTGAACGGGCTTGGGGAACCACGGAAAACGCAGCTTTTTATTTGGATTTAATCGCATATCGACCTATTTCTTTAGAAATTGAAGAAAAGTTTGGGGTCCAACATCAGTCTCCTCAGGTATTAGTTATCAACAAGGGAGCATGCACCTATTCCGCAACTCACTGGGACATTTCAGTGGACGAATTAAAACCCTATTTGAGCGAATGAAAAAATTAATAGGATTTCTTTTTATTTTTTGTTGGTCGTCAAACGTTGTTTGGGCCCAAAGAAAATCAGCACCTAAAGAAACCATTATTCAGGCTCCCAGTTCTTCGAATCGATCAAGAGTAATTTCTAAAAATAATGATGGCAGCGTAAAAAATGTCACCGCTTCCGGAACCCTAGCATTAGGAATTAGCACATCGACAAGTTCTGGAATATTTGGAGGGCTAACAGCTAGAAAAGTATGGATTAATAATCCCAAAATCCAATCCCTTGTTGGACTAGATCTATCCATCATTAAGGATTACAGAGAATTTGATTCACCCTATTCTTACAATGGAAGAGGATATACGGAAGGTAAATTAAATCAGTTAGTTGTAATTAGACCGGAGTATGGCCGCCAATGGACCTTATTTAAAAAACCATCGGAAGGGGGAGCCGCATTAAAGGGCTTAATTGCCACTGGGCCCAACATCGGCATGCAAATGCCTTACCATGTCGACATTTCATTGGTTAATCCAGGCTCGGGAAAATCAACGATCGTTTCGATTCCCATGTCACAAACGTTTGATAACACCTATCAGCGAACGACCATTTTAGGTGAAAGTAGTTTTTTTAAGGGCGCCAGTGAATCTGTTTATGTTCCGGGCTGGCATTTAAAAGGTGCATTTAATGTGGAATTAGATTCGTTTAAACAGAACTATTTGGCTTTGGAAGTAGGATTTATTGTGGATTATTTTTCCAAACCTATTGAAATGTTAAACCAAACGCCACAGCGATCGGTTTATACTACAGGATATCTAACCTTTTTCTTTGGAAAGAGTAAATAAAATACAATATGATCGAATTACCCCAAGTGAATTCAGCCCCTACCTCAAGAAAGCCAGATTGGCTGCGGGTTAAATTGCCGATTGGTGAAAAATATACAAATGTTCGGAAAATAGTCGATGAGTATAAATTACATACGATTTGTCAATCAGGAAATTGCCCAAACATGGGCGAGTGTTGGGGGGAAGGAACGGCCACTTTCATGATTTTGGGTAACGTATGTACTCGGTCTTGTACTTTTTGTGCTGTGGCAACAGGGAGACCTAATGAATATGATGAAGATGAACCACGCCGAGTAGCCGAGGCGATTCAATTAATGAAGGTAAAACATGCGGTGATCACTTCAGTCAATAGAGATGAGTTAAAGGATAGAGGGGCTGAAATTTGGTATCAAACTGTCCGAGCGGTTAAAGAAACAACCCCTTTAACAACAATTGAAACATTAATTCCAGACACAAAGGGTAATTGGGATGCCTTAATCCGCATGATCGAAGGAGGCCAAGAAGTTGTTTCACACAATATGGAAACCGTGGCCCGATTATACAGATTTGTAAGACCGCAAGCCAAGTATGAGCGAAGTTTAGAACAAACTAAGCGAACTAAAGAATTTGGGAAAAGAACGAAATCTGGACTTATGCTTGGATTAGGTGAAACAAAAGAAGAAGTTTTTCAAGCCATGGATGATTTAGTGGCGTATGGTTTGGATGTTCTAACATTGGGTCAATATCTACAGCCGACCAAAATGCACCATGAAGTGATCGAATGGATTCATCCCGAGACTTTCTTGATGTACAAAGAAGAAGGCTTGAAAAGAGGATTAAGCTATGTGGAATCAGGAGCTTTGGTCCGTTCTTCATATCACGCAGAAAAACATATCTAATTCATGAATAAGCCAGTGCAATCCCAGTTTGCGTTTATCATTGCAGGCGGTGGAATGGCCGGTTTATCCTTAGTCCATTACCTTTCAAAAAGTTCGTTGGGTGATTTACCCATTTTAATCATCGACCAATTCCCAAAAAATAAAAACGATAAAACCTGGTGTTATTGGTCTGATCGCACAGAGGAATTCGACCATATTGCTGAAAAAAGCTGGGATTCCTTGTGGTTTCATAGCCAAAAAAATCAATCTAAACTGCTGAATATCAACCCATTTCAGTATAGGAAAATTAATAGCGGTGATTGGTATTCAGAGGTCCATAAAGCATTAGCTAATAAGCCCAATATCCAGTTTATAGAGGCGAAAATTCAATCATTTTTTTACAGAGGAATTAATGTAGGCGTTAGCACGGATCAAGGAGATTTTTATGCATCGCAAAAAGTTTTTGATAGCATCAGTCCCTTCAAATGCGATTTCGAAAATCCTGAACACATAAAACAACATTTTTTAGGTTGGACCATAGAAAGTCATTTCCCGGTATTCAAACAAGAATCAGCCGATTTATTTGATTTTAGAGTGGCTTTTAATGTAGAATGTGAATTCATGTATGTTTTGCCGACAAGCCCTAAAAAAGCCTTGTTTGAGTATACTTTTTTCTCTGGAAAATTACGCGACAAAAACTACTATAGAGATAAATTGAAAGCCTATTTGTTGGCTTATTATGGTTTTGGAGAAGATGATTATGATCTTTTAGAAGAAGAATACGGAGTGATCCCAATGCGTCCCATGGAAGAACAAACACAAAACTTGCATGCTAAATTAATCAAGATTGGAACTTCAGGTGGATTTGTCAAATCGACTACTGGATATAGCTTTTTGAGAACCCAACGGACCTTAAAAGAATTGGTAGTTAATCTTGAAACAAAAAATCACAAAGCATTCGTCTTAAAAGAATTTAGATTTAAAAAATGGCTAGATAACGTTTTTTTACAAGTATTTATTGATCAAAAAATAGCGGGGTCTAAAGTATTTGAAGCACTCTTTTTCAAAAACTCTCCTCAAAAAATGTTGCGCTTTTTGGATGAGAAAACAAGCTTAAGAGAAGATTTATCGTTAATGCTGACGGTTCCCACCTACCCTTTTTTATCGGCCGCGATTAAATTGTTTTTTAAAGGAAATAAATTGCCATGACCATATCCTAAATTCAATTTGTGGCTCTCTAATATTAATATTAAATTTGCATATTCTTAAAACTTAATTTATAAACTAATTCACGAATGGCTTACTTATTTACCTCAGAGTCAGTATCTGAAGGACATCCTGATAAAGTTGCTGACCAAATTTCTGATGCGTTAATTGACCATTTTATGGCCTTTGACCCTACTTCTAAAGTTGCATGCGAAACTCTTGTGACCACAGGTCAGGTAGTTTTAGCAGGTGAGGTAAACACCACCACCTACTTAGATGTACAGGCTATTACCCGAGAAGTCATCCGTAAAATAGGCTATACTAAGTCGGAATATATGTTTGAAGCTAATTCTTGCGGTATTCTTTCGGCTATTCACGAGCAATCTGCAGATATCAATCAGGGAGTTGATCGTGCAAATCCAGAAGATCAAGGAGCTGGAGACCAGGGGATGATGTTTGGATTTGCAACCAAAGAAACCGATAATTATATGCCATTGGCATTAGATTTGGCACATAAAATTTTACAGGAGTTATCGTACATTCGTAACAATGAGTCCTCGTTAATTGGATACTTGCGCCCAGATGCAAAATCTCAAGTGACGATTGAATATAGCGATAACCACGTACCACAAAGAATTGATACCATCGTTGTATCTACGCAACATGATGACTTTGCTGCTGAAGCTGAGATGTTGGCCAAAATCAAAAAAGATATTGTTGAGATTGTTATTCCACGTGTGAAAGCAAAATTAAAGCCAGAGCTACAGGCTTTATTTAATGATGCGATTACCTTCCACATTAATCCTACGGGTAAGTTTGTGATTGGCGGACCCCATGGAGACACAGGTTTGACGGGACGTAAAATTATCGTTGACACCTACGGTGGTAAAGGAGCCCACGGAGGTGGGGCATTTTCAGGAAAAGATCCATCTAAAGTGGATCGTTCAGCTGCTTATGCAACTAGACATATTGCCAAAAATTTAGTGGCTGCTGGATTATGTGACCAAGTATTAGTTCAAGTTTCCTATGCGATAGGCGTAGCAAAACCATGTGGATTATTCATTGACACCTATGGATCAGCAAAAGTGGACTTAACCGATGGAGAAATCGCAAAAAAGGTAGAAGCTATTTTTGATATGCGCCCTTATTTTATTGAGCAAAGATTAAAGCTTAGAAACCCAATTTATTCAGAAACTGCAGCGTATGGTCACATGGGCCGCAAAAACGAAGTGGTGACGAAGCATTTTGTTGGGCCTAATGGTCAAAAAGTAAGCAAGGAAGTTGAGTTGTTTACTTGGGAAAAATTAGATTATGTAGATGCAGTTAAAAGCGCATTTAACTTATAGAAATTCAAAATAGTGCACATAAAAAAGGGGCTTTCGCCCCTTTTTTATGTTTAAAATTCAGTCGATATATCAG
>CAIZMB010000091.1 GCA_903933935.1 uncultured Cytophagaceae bacterium | reverse complement strand
CTCGGCCTACATGCTTTTCAGCTGAAGTAATAAAAATAGTTGGCAGTGTTTCCCAAGACTCCAACAAATAATTTTTATATAATTCAACGCTATCGGTCACTTGCTTTTGAGAAAGCTTATCTGATTTTGTAAAAACGATGTGGAAAGGAACTTGCTCGATCACCATCCGATTCATGAATTCAATGTCTACAATTTGGGGTTTGATGCGAATGTCAATCAGTACAAAAAGACAAGTCAAATTTTCCCGATGTAATAAATAATCAAAAATCATTTTTTCGAAATCCCTTCTTTTCTCTTTGCTTACTTTGGCATATCCATACCCAGGCAAATCGACCAAATACCATTTTTCATTAATCATGAAGTGGTTGATCAATTGGGTTTTCCCTGGAGTTTGAGACGTTTTGGCTAAACCTTTATGAAAGGTTAATGAGTTGATGAGTGAGGATTTTCCCACATTAGACCGGCCAATAAACGCAAATTCAGGGAATCTAGCCGGAGGACTTTTTGTAAAATCGGTATTGCTTGTAATGAATCGGGCGATAATTGGTGCTGCAGCCATGGGGTAATTGTTAGACTGCAAAGGTAAAGGAAAAAATAGGTAATAGGTAAGAGGTTATAAGTAATACCTAATTTTTCCTTTACCTTTGTACCTTCAAAATGGAAAAATTACAAAACGATTTACTTATTCGTGCCGCTTTAGGCCAACCCGTTGAACGGGTGCCCGTTTGGGTGATGCGCCAAGCAGGTCGAATATTGCCTGAATATCGAGAGGTTCGAGCAAAAGCAGGGTCTTTTATTGCATTGGCTACAAACCCAGAAATGGCGGCTGAAGTCACCTTGCAACCTGTAGATAGGTTTGGTGTAGATGCGGCTATTATTTTCTCCGATATTTTAGTAGTGCCTGAAGCTATGGGTCTGCCGTATTTGATGGAAGAGCAAAAAGGACCCGTGTTTCCTGAGGTGATTCGCTCGCATGCCGACTTAGCCAAGATTCGATTAGCAAATCCCGAAGAAGATTTGAAGTATGTGCTAGACGCCATTAAAATTGTCAAAAAAGAATTAGCTGGTCGCGTTCCTTTAATCGGTTTCGCTGGAGCACCCTTCACTATTTTCTGCTATATGGTCGAAGGGAAAGGATCAAAAACTTTTTCCCAAGCAAAAAAAATGCTGTATGCAGAACCTGCTTTAGCCCATGCGTTGTTGCAAAAAATTACGGATTCTACCATTGCCTATTTAAAAGCTCAAGTGCTTGCTGGGGCTAATTTATTGCAGATATTTGATTCTTGGGCGGGTATTTTATCGCCTTCACAATACAGTGCATTTTCAATTCCTTATTTAAAGCAAATCTGTGATGCCATACAGGATGTTCCTCTAACTTTATTTGCCAAAGGGGCATTTTTCGCTAGAGCCGAAATGGCCCAATTGGATTGTCAGACCATTGGCCTAGACTGGAATATGGACATAGCGGAATCACGCGCGCTTGTAGGATCTCATAAAAGCTTGCAAGGCAATTTAGATCCTTGTGTCCTATATGGTGATTTCAAAACGGTGGAAGCTGAGACCAAGGGGATGTTGAAGGCTTTTGGGGGCCAACGATACATCGCCAATTTGGGCCATGGGGTTTATCCAGACATTCATCCAGATAAAGTTCAATGTTTCGTGGATACGGTTCAAGGGTATCAAGCATAAAAAAAGCCAACCGATCACGGCTGGCTTTTCAATTCAATCACTTGTTTTTTTATTTTGCCGAATAATTCGGAGCTTCCTTCGAAATGCTCACGTCATGTGGATGACTTTCCTTTACTCCTGCTGAGGTGATTTTGACAAATTTTGCATCTTGCATTTTTTCAATCGACGCGGCGCCGCAATATCCCATACCGGCTTTCAATCCGCCGACCATTTGGTATAAAATTTCAGTTACAGAGCCCTTAAATGGCACTCGGCCTACAATCCCCTCGGGCACTAATTTCTTAATGTCATCTTCCGCATCTTGGAAATAACGGTCTTTTGACCCATCTTCCATCGCTTCTAACGAACCCATCCCACGATATGATTTGAATTTACGTCCTTCTAAAATAATCATTTCCCCCGGCGCTTCATCTGTTCCGGCTAATAAGGATCCGATCATTACGGTACTAGCTCCTCCGGCAATTGCCTTCGCCACATCACCCGAATACCGAATTCCGCCATCGGCAATTAAAGGAATATTATAAGGTTTTAACGCTTTGGCCGCTTCGTAAACTGCGGTCAATTGGGGCATTCCCACCCCTGCAATAATACGCGTAGTACAAATACTTCCAGGTCCCACACCTACTTTAACCGCGTCAGCCCCTGCTTCTGCTAAGGCTTTTGCCGCTTCACCGGTGGCAATGTTTCCGACAATAACTTCTAAGGTTGGGAATGCTTTTTTGACTGATTTTAAAGCATCAATCACCCCTTTAGAATGTCCATGGGCAGTATCGATGCTAATTACATCAACACCCACTTGAACTAAAGCTTGCACACGATCTAATAAATCCGGCGTAACTCCCACCGCGGCACCTACGCGCAAACGACCTAAGGAATCTTTGGATGCCAAAGGATGGGACTTACGTTTTAAAATATCTTTATAAGTAATCAAGCCGATAAGCTTTCCGTTTTTGTCAACAATCGGCAATTTTTCAATTTTATGTTCCTGCAAAATGCTTTCGGCATCTTCCATGGTAATACCTTCTTTGGCTGTTATCAAATTTACTTTGGTCATAATTTCAGCCACCGGACGTGCTGTTTGCTTTTGAAACCGCAAATCCCGGTTGGTCAATATCCCCACCAATTTCCCTGCGTCATCAATCACAGGAATACCTCCAATTTTGAATTCCTTCATGATGCGCTGCGCATCTCCTAAGGTTTGATTGTCTTTTAACGTGACTGGATCTATGATCATTCCAGACTCAGAACGCTTTACTTTGCGCACTTGTGCAGCCTGTTGGTCTATCGTCATATTTTTATGAATGATTCCAATTCCACCTTCTTGGGCCAATGCAATCGCCAATGCGGCCTCTGTAACGGTATCCATGGCGGCTGAAATAATCGGAATATTAATCGTAATATTTCGAGTTAACCTTGTTTGCGTACTTACTTCACGAGGTAAGACCTCCGAATACGCGGGCAATAACAATACGTCATCGTAAGTTAAAGCTTCAAAGAGAAATTTATTGGAATCGAGCATAGCAAATAAATTGAATGGGTAACGGTAGACGGTTGATGAAACGAATACTACCCTTATTTGCCGGATAAAATTACAATTTTTTTTTGTAATATTTGAATTATGATTAAAAAAATCCATTTCTTAGGACTGTTCATTCTCCTGTTTTCATCTCAAATTTTTGCTCAATCAGTGAAATATGCGTTTGAAACATCCCGCATGGGTTCACCCTTTCGGATTGTTGTATCGACAAACGACAGTCTTGGAATTTCAAAAGTCATTCAAAGTTCATTTGATTTGGCGCGTGATTTAGAGGCTCAATTGAGCGATTATCAAATTCATTCAGAATTAAGTCAGGTAAACGTAAGAGCCGGGACGGGAGAGTTTTTCCCCATTCATTCTCCGTTGAAAGAGATTTTATGCATCGCGTTACAAGCAGAAAATTTGACGCAAGGGGCTTTGAATGTGAAATTAGGAAGGCTTGTTCAAGCTTGGAGAAAAACGCGGAAAGATAAAATATTGCCCGATGAAAAGGAACTTAGGAAAATTGCCGCTGCCATTCAGGGCAATTGCATTGAGTTCTCTAAGGATTCGACAAAATTGCGGTTGGCCAACCGTGCGTGCCAATTAGACCTAGGTTCCTTAGGAAAAGGATTTGTGGCACAGAAAGTTTTAGACCATTTAATAAATAATTCATGGCCTTATGTGTTAGTGGATGCCGGAGGGAAAATATGCATGACCTCATTGGACAAAATAGGGGGAGATTGGGTCCTAGGCTTAGAGATTCCAGGAGGTACAGCTATTTCAGATCAGATGTTATCTTTAAAAAACTGCTCCATTGCTAGTTCAGGGAAGACATACCAACAAGTTCAAATTGGCGACCAAGTGTATTCGCATGTTTTGGATCCAAGAACTGGAATGGCTTTAACGCATGGACGTTCTGCTACGGCTATTGCACCTGATGGGACTTTGGCGGATTGGCTTGCGACGGCAGCCACGATTATGCCCATACGAGAAATTGAAAAATTATTGGTAAAATTGCCTAATGTTCGTTTACTGGTTTGGGAATTCAACGCTGGCAAACTAGACATTTTACTAAATCGTAACCTTTTGTAGCATGAAATACTTTTTAATTTTTTGTTTTTCCTTCCTCATTTATCCTTTAGTAAACGCCCAAAAACTTAGCTCTTACAAACAAACGATCCCGGGAAGTACGGTTTCATTTGATATGGTCGCAGTCCCAGCGGGTGAGTTTTTACTGGGTAGTTCGCCACAAGATGCAGGACATAAAGCAGATGAGGGACCTCAAAAAAAAGTGAAAATAAATGCTTTTTGGATGGGAAAAACAGAAGTAACGTATGATGAATACCAATTATTTTTTGAGGAAGAGCGTGACCCCGAGCCCAAACCGGCTAAAACCGGACCCGATGCTATTACTCGGCCTAGTCCTCCCTACATTGATTTCACCTTAGGTATGGGGAAAGTAGGCGGATTTCCGGCCAATTCGATGCAGCAGTATTCAGCAATCATGTATTGTAAATGGTTATATGCCAAAACAGGTATTTTCTATCGAATTCCAACGGAAATAGAATGGGAATACGCGTGCAAGGCTGGGCAAAAAAATCCCATCGAGCCTTTAGATGATTATGCTTGGTATGCTAAAAATTCTCAGGAAAAATACCATCATGTGGGATTAAAAAAACCGAATGCTTTTGGTTTGTATGATATGCTGGGAAACGTTTCTGAATGGGTGTTAGATCATTATGATGCGGAAGGATATAAAAAATCAGAGTCACCTATTTTTACGGATAAATATGCAGATGCGATCGTTAGAGGAGGAAATTTTCAAGATGAAAAGGGATTAGTAAGTCCCTCCGCCCGATTTGCTGCAGACCCAGTTTGGAATCGTAGAGACCCACAAATACCTAAAAGTATTTGGTGGAACGCGGATGCCCCCTTTGTTGGTTTTAGAATTATTCGACCTAACCCGCAGCCAAGTACTCAGGAAATTAGGACATTTTTTGAAAAATATTTAAATTGAGAATCTAAACTATTTATACATGAAAAATTCAAGAAGAGATTTTGTTAAGCAGTCGGGCTTAGCTGCGAGTGGATTAATTTTAAGTCCATGGGCGTCGAACGCATTTGCAGGCCAAAGCCTGGTAGGCGACACGCTCAAAGTAGCCATTATTGGTTGCGGAGGCCGAGGAACAGGTGCCATTACTCAGGCTTTAAGTACAAAAGAAAATATCAAGTTAGTTGCGATGGCGGATGTTTTCCGTGATCGATTGGATGATTGTTACAACAATTTGATGAAATCGAGAGCGAAGGATGCTTCAGCAAAAGCAATCCCAATTAGCCAAAAAGTGGATGTACCAGAAGCTCATAAATTTGTAGGTTTTGACGCTTATAAAAAGGCGATGGCATTAGCTGATGTTGTTATTTTGACTACGCCTCCAGGATTTAGACCTCCTTATTTCGAGGAAGCAGTGGCTCAAGGCAAGCAAATTTTCATGGAAAAGCCAGTGGCGACAGATCCAGCAGGAATCCAACGTGTATTAGCTGCAGCTAAAATAGCGAAGCAAAAGAAATTAAATGTGGTGGTGGGTTTACAACGTCATTATCAAAATTCATACAGGGAACTGATGAAGCGAGTTCAGGACGGACAAATTGGAGATATTGTTTCAGCGTCTTGCTGGTGGAATAATGATGGCGTTTGGGTTAAGCCTCGTAAAGAAGGTCAGACTGAAATGGATTATCAATTGCGCAACTGGTATTATTTCAATTGGATGTGTGGGGATCATATTACGGAGCAACATATTCATAATATTGACGTCATCAACTGGGCTAAAAACGGATATCCGGTAAAGGCTCGTGGAACGGGTGGTCGTGAGGTAAGAAAAGGGAAGGATTTTGGCGAAATTTTTGATCATCACATTGTTGAGTTTGAATATGCAGATGGAACAATCTTGAATAGTCAATGCCGACATATTCCAGGCACTTGGACTAAGGTAGATGAGCATGTGATAGGAACGAAAGGAAAGATACATTTTGATTCGGCCAAAATTTTTGATTACAAAGGAAATCTTCAATATGCTTTTGATAAAAAGACGAAGGAAAATAATCCATATCAAACAGAGCATGACGAATTATGGGCTACCGTGGCAGCGGGCGAATACAAATTTGCAGATGCTGAAAATGGCGCTTATTCGACTATGACATCTATTTTAGGACGTATGGCCACCTACTCAGGACAAGTAATCGAGTGGGATAAAGCAATCAATTCGGGTCTTAATATTGCTCCGTCGACATTTAGTTGGGATGCTGATATGCCATCCAAGCCAGATGCAAATGGTTTGTATGCCGTGGCGGTACCTGGAAAAACAAAGTATTTTTAAAAAATTATCTCAAAAAAACTAGATTTTTAATTAAATTGCGGCTTCATTTTTTAGCCTAACGTAATGAACTATCAACCACAGGATTTTCTTCCGATTTTTGCTCAACTCGCGGCGGCCTTAGCCTTTATTGTGGCTACCATGCTTGCGACACATGCACTGGGTCCTAAAAGGCATTCAGAGAAAAAAGATGATACCTTTGAATGTGGGATTGAGTCAGTAGGAGACGCCCGCACACCCATTTCAGTTAAGTATTTTTTAGTAGCCATTTTATTTGTGCTATTTGATATAGAGATCGTTTTCATGTACCCTTGGGCCGTTAATTTCAAGGAGTTATCATGGGATGGATTTTATGAAATGATTGTGTTCATGGGCTTGTTATTGGCAGGTTTCGTTTATGTAATTAAAAAAGGAATTTTAACCTGGGAAAAGTAAACTTTCAAGCGAATTGATAGTTTATATATTTCAAGACAGCATCTAGTTGATATGAGTAATTCAAACATAAATATGGTGGAATCGCCACCGGGATTAGAGGGACAAGGTTTTTTTGCAACAAGTTTAGATTCATTGGTGGGCCTGGCCAGAGCGAATTCGCTTTGGCCTTTGCCATTTGCGACCTCTTGTTGTGGAATTGAATTTATGTCCACGATGGCTTCACATTATGACATTGGGCGTTTTGGTGCGGAACGGCTTAGTTTTTCGGCACGCCAAGCGGACGTATTGATGGTTATGGGAACGATTGCCAAAAAAATGGCTCCAGTGGTCAAACAGGTATACTTACAGATGGCGGAACCTCGTTGGGTTTTATCGGTAGGAGCTTGTGCATGTTCTGGGGGAATTTTTGATACCTATTCTGTTTTACAGGGTATTGACCGCATCATCCCAGTGGATGTTTATGTGCCAGGTTGTCCCCCACGTCCAGAGCAAATTTTGGACGGGTTTATGCAAATCCAAGAATTGGCAAAAAAAGAAAGCACGCGCAGGAGAAACATGCCTGAGTACAAGGCTTTATTAGCTTCTTACGGAATCGAATAAGGGTAGGGATATGGAAAAATTGAATAATCAACAAATTATTGAGGCACTTCAAAAGACCTTTGGGGAAGATGCGGTGTATGGCATAGGGGAATCTCATGGGATACTCCAAGTGACTACTCATGTGGACAATATCGTTCCAATGATGCATTTTTTATATGCAGATCCTATTTTAAAGTTTCAGTTTTTGACCGATTTAGCGGGCATACATTTTCCAGAAGCGAAAGGACAGGAGCTGGGTGTTGTCTATCATTTGCATAGTTTAGAGAATAATGTGCGTTTGTGGATCAAGGCATACGCGCCGATCGAGGCACCTAATTTTCCTACGATCACGGGTTTGTATGCAACGGCCAATTGGATGGAGCGGGAAGCCTTTGATTTTTATGGAATAATTTTTGTAGGTCATCCAAATTTGATCCGCATTTTAAATGTAGACGATATGGATTACCACCCGATGCGCAAAGAGTATCCGTTAGAAGATGCGACGCGTCATGATAAGATTGATGAAATGTTTGGTAGATAATCTACATATTGATAAATTTTTATGTCTGAAATAGCCTTAGTAAATAGTCCAAATGTTGGTTTAGATAAAACACAAAAGGGTGGTCCTTATGTGAATGATTTGTCGACACTTAATTTAGGGCCTACACATCCAGCCACGCATGGTATTTTTCAAAATATCTTGACGATGGATGGGGAGACCATTGTGGATGCGGAACAAACGGTTGGATATATACATCGCGCCTTTGAGAAAATCGCTGAGCGACGTCCATTTTATCAGATCACTACTTTGACGGACCGGATGAATTATTGTTCATCGCCGATCAACAACATGGGTTGGCATTTGACGGTTGAGAAATTATTAGGCATTGAGGTTCCAAAACGTGCGCAATACATTCGTGTAATCATGATGGAGTTAGCTCGGTTAGCGGATCACATTGTTTGTAATTCAATTTTGGCTGTGGACACGGGAGCTTTAACGGGTTTCTTGTATGTCTATCAATGGAGAGAGCATATTTATGAAATTTATGAGGAGTTATGCGGGGCCCGATTGACCACTAATATGGGTCGTTTTGGTGGCATGGAGCGTGATTTATCTAAGGTAGCCATTGAAAAAATAAATGTTTTGTTAGAAGGATTGCCTAAAGGGTTAAAGGAGTTTGAGGGGATGGTGATGCGCAATCGAATTTTCATGGATCGTACTCAAAATGTGGGAGCTATTTCCGCAGAGCGCGCATTAAATTATGGTTTTACAGGACCTAATTTACGTGCTGCCGGGGTAGATTATGATGTCCGTTCTTTGAATCCTTATTCTTCGTATGAAGATTTTGAATTTGACGTGCCGGTGGGAACGAAGGGCGATACGTATGATCGTTTTTTAGTGCGCGAGGAGGAGATGTGGCAGAGTTTACGCATCATCCAACAAGCCATGGATAATCTTCCGGAGGGGCCATATCATGCAGATGCACCCCATTATTATTTGCCGCCAAAGCAGGAGGTATATAAAAATATGGAGGCATTAATTTATCATTTTAAAATTGTGATGGGGGAGATCGATGCTCCGGTGGGTGAGGTTTATCAGTCGGTCGAGGGAGGAAATGGAGAATTAGGTTTTTATTTAGTATCAGATGGGGGTCGGACACCTTATCGGTTAAAGTTTAGACGTCCGGGATTTATTTATTACCAGGCGTTCCCTGAGATGATCAAGGGTTCTTCACTTTCCGATGCGATTGTTACTATGTCGTCGATGAATGTGATTGCTGGAGAGTTAGATACTTAATACATGGAAGCAAAAAATACAATTGTTTTTCCGGCGGAGACGTTGGATTTAGTTCAAAAAATAATGAAGCGTTATCCGGAGGGAAAGCATAAATCTGCGATACTTCCGATTTTGCATTTGGCGCAAGCGGAATGGAAATGGTGTAGTCCTGAGGTAATGGATTATGTAGCTTCATTGCTTTCAATCGCTCCTGTAGAAGTATACGAAGTGGCTTCATTTTATACGATGTTTCATTTGGAGCCTGTTGGCGAGCATGTGATTGAATATTGTAGAACGGGTCCTTGTTGTCTAATGGGGGGCGCGGAAGTGTATGATCATTTGAAAAAACGTTTGGGAATTCAGACGGGAGAGACTACTTCTGATGGCAAGTTTACGATTAAGGAAGTGGAGTGTTTAGCGGCATGCGGTTGGGGTCCTGTCTTTCAAATTAGAGAGAAGTTTTATATGCAATTAACGGCAGAGAAGGTGGATCAGATTATAGATGAACTTAGTAAATAGGCTGGAATGAAAATATTAACGGAACATATAGACGTACCAGGGATCGAAACCATTGATGTTTTTTGCAAACATGGTGGTTATCAGGCGGTGGAAAAAGCGATTAAAAAAATGACTCCTGATGAGGTAACGGAAGAGGTGAAAAAATCGGGTTTAAGGGGTCGTGGGGGAGCTGGATTTCCGGTAGGGATGAAGTGGTCTTTTTTGGCTAAGCCAGAGGGGATTCCTCGTTATTTGGTGTGTAATGCAGATGAATCTGAGCCTGGAACCTTTAAGGATCATTATTTGATGTGGAAATCTCCACATACCTTGATTGAGGGAATGATTGTTTCAAGTTTTGCTTTAGGGGCTAACACCTCTTATATCTATGTGCGAGGTGAGTTGATGTATGTCATTCACATTTTGGAAAAAGCGATTCAAGAGGCGTATGATAAGGGGTATTTGGGTAAAAATATTTTGGGATCTGGCTATGATTTAGATCTTTATGTTCAGCCTGGTGGAGGCGCCTATATATGTGGCGAAGAAACGGCATTGCTGGAATCATTGGAAGGCAAAAGGGGTAATCCTCGGATTAAACCTCCTTTTCCAGCGGTAAAAGGGGTGTGGCAATGTCCTACGGTGGTGAATAATGTGGAGTCGATTGCGGCCACTTCCTGGATCGTAAATCATGGGGGTGATGCGTATGCGGCGATTGGAGTGGGAAGAAGTACGGGCACCAAATTGATTTCTGCATCGGGACATATTCGTAAGCCGGGTGTTTATGAAATTCCGTTGGGAATCACGGTGGAAGATTTTATATATTCGGATGAATGGTGTGGTGGAATTCGGGATGGACATAAGTTGAAAGCTGTGGTAGCCGGTGGTTCATCGGTCCCTATTTTATCCGCTGAAATGATTTTGAATACCGCCGATGGAGAGAAAAGATTAATGACGTATGAATCCTTATCGGACGGTGGATTTGCGACGGGAACGATGTTGGGTTCTGGCGGTTTCATTGTCATGGATGAAACCACATGCATTGTGCATAATACCTTGACATTTGCTCGTTTTTATCACCATGAATCTTGTGGACAATGCTCGCCTTGTCGCGAGGGAACAGGTTGGATGGACAAGGTGATTTATCGAATTGAGCATGGGAAAGGAAGAAAAGAGGATATTGATTTATTGGTCGATGTGGCCAAAAAAATAGAGGGAAATACGATTTGTCCTTTAGGAGATGCGGCTGCATGGCCGGTGGCTGCTGCGATTAGGCATTTTAGAGATGAGTTTGAATGGCACATTGAGCATCCTGAGTTAGCAATTCAGCCTGGAGCTGTTTACATGCGTCCGGGTGCTAGTTGGGCCCAATAAACAAACAAATGACTTCAAAAATTCTGTTTGTCGGTCATGATGCGAATAGTGCTGGAGCGCAAATAGTGTTATTGAATTGGTTAAAAGCGGAGGCGGGCAGAGGTAAAAAGAATTATTTGTTGTTGGAAAAAGGCGGAGACCTTTTGCCTCAATATGAACGGTATGCGAAGGTTTGGATTTGGCGAAAGGGACCTAATAAGATTGAAAAGATTTATAAAAAAATACCTTTTCTCAAACGTGAGGATCGGGTAGATCGGGAACCCAACCGTGCCGAAATGGCGGGGATGTTGAAAGAATTTAGACGGGAGAAATTTAGTCTGATTTTAGGAAACACGGTGGCTTCATTAAGTTTATTGCAGCAGCTTCAAGGAATGCGAATTCCTTTTGGGGCCTATGTGCATGAGCTTGATTTTTCGCTGACTATGTATGCTTCTGAAAAGGATATGCATTTTTTGGCCCAACAAACAAGCCTGGTTTTTTGTGTTTCTAAGCAGGTAAACCGATTGTTAGTAGACAAATTTAATGTGCCAGAGGAGCGGACCTTATTATTACCGCCCATCATTGAAATTCCTAAAAATCGTTCGGATCGCAGGGTTCAAGTGCGGGAAGATTTAGGTATTCCGAGTGATGCCTTGGTCGTTTTAGGGTGTGGGTTAGCCGAATGGAGAAAGGGCACTGATCTATTTATTCGGGTGGCCCGACAAGTTATTCGTAAAATGCCAAAGGTGCATTTTATTTGGTTAGGAGTGGGAGATAATATTTTTTCGGCTGAATTAAAGGCTGAAAAGGAACATTGGGATGAAGGAAAACAAGTGCATTTAGTTCCTCAAAAATTGGATTCAAAACCCTATTTTGAGGCGATGGACATGTTTTTTTTATCTTCAAGAGAAGATCCATTTCCGTTGGTCATGCTGGAGGCGGCCTATCACGAAAAACCTATCTTAGGTTTTAGGGAAAGCGGTGGTGTAAGTGATTTTTTACAGGATTTCCCTGACATGTTAGTGGGATATCTGGAGGAGGAGGAAGCAAGAGATGGAATAATAAAATGGCTTGAGGCAGATGTAAGTGCTCAAACCAAAATGAGGTTAGAATTGAAAAATAAATCATTGCAATATTCAGCCGAATGTTTTTTAGAACGTTGGCATAATATGGGTTTAAAATAAGTAAAAATGAAAGTAACGATAGATAATATCACGTTAGAGGTAGAACAGGGAACGACGATTATGCAGGCGGCCCGACAAATTGGACCTGAGATTGCACCTCCGGCCATGTGCTATTATGAGCCATTAAAGGCTTCTGGTGGTAAATGCCGAGGATGTTTAGTCAAGGTGACTGCGGGTTCCGAAAAGGATCCAAGGCCAATGCCTAAATTAGTTCCTGCTTGTCTCACCCAAGTGCAAGACGGTATGATTGTGGAAAACACGATCAATGAAGAGGTGCTTGAAACGAGGCGTGGAATTGTTGAGTTTTTATTATTGAATCATCCATTAGACTGCCCAGTTTGTGATCAGGCGGGCGAGTGTCATTTGCAAGATTTTTCTTTTGAACATGGGGTTTCCAACACCCGAACTGCTGAGGAAAGAAATACGTTTGAGCCGACGGACCTGGGGCCCAACATACAATTGCACATGAATCGCTGTATTTTATGTTACCGTTGTGTCTATACGGCGGATCAGATTACTGATGGTCGAGTGCATGGAGTGATGAACCGAGGAGATCATGCAGAAATTAGTACCTATATCGACAAGGCGATTGACAATGACTTTTCAGGCAATATGATTGACGTATGTCCTGTGGGCGCATTGACTGATAAAACGTACCGATTTAAAAGCAGAGTTTGGTTTTCAAAACCGGTTGAAGCTCATTGTGACTGTGAAAAGTGTTCGGGCCAAGTAACTTTATGGTACAAGGGTGACGAGGTAATCCGAGTAACTGGGCGTAAAAATCAGTGGGGTGAGGTAAAAGAATTTATCTGCAATACTTGCCGGTTTGATCGGAAGAAAACGTCTGAATGGACGATTGATGGTCCTACTCAAATTTCACGTCATTCTGTTATTTCAGCAAATAAATATGGGGCAAACTTAATTCAGCCTGCCTTTCCAATCAGCCAAGCGGCTAGGGATTATAAGTTGATCAATGATGATCGTGATCGGAGTTTTTTGACGGATCAAATTAAATTAGAAGCTAAAAAATAATATGGATTTACTATCAGATTTTTTTCTTGCTAAGGCTGCTTTTATTGGAATTGTATTTGCTATTACATTGGGCATAGCTGCTTATTCCACTTATTTTGAGCGTAAAATTGCGGCTTTTATGCAAGATCGTATTGGTCCAGATCGCGCAGGTCCTTTTGGAATTTTGCAACCTTTGGCTGATGCGGTGAAAATGTTTATGAAGGAAGATTTTATTCCAGCCAATTCAAACAAATGGTTGTTTATCGCGGGTCCGTGTTTGTCGATGTTAACGGCTCTGATGACTTCTGCCGTTGTGCCTTTTGGAGACACGGTGACCCTCGGTGGTGTAACTTTTGATCTACAGGGAATTGATGTCAACATTGGAATCCTGTGGGTTTTTGGTATTGTTTCTTTAGGTGTTTATGGAATATTAATTGGCGGCTGGGCGTCCAACAACAAGTATTCGTTGTTAGGGGCGATTCGTGCGGCATCTCAAAACATCTCTTATGAATTAGCGATGGGATTGGCCATTATCGCCATTTTATTGTTCACAGGAAGCTTGTCTACCAAAGCAATTGTGGAGGGACAGCAAAATGGGCATTGGAATATTTTTTACCAACCGCTTGGCTTCATCATCTTTTTGATTTGTGCTTTTGCGGAATGCAATAGAACTCCTTTCGATTTACCAGAATGTGAGACGGAATTAATTGGTGGTTACCACACGGAATATTCATCGATGAAGTTGGGCTTTTATTTATTTGCTGAATACATCAATATGTTTATTTCCGGAGCTGTGATGGCAACGCTTTACTTTGGTGGCTATGATTACCCAGGAATTGATTTTGTCACGGCTCAGTTCGGGAATAACATTGCGGTATTTGTGGGGATGGGGGCGCTGATTGGCAAAGCACTTTTATTTGTTTTTGTATTTATGTGGGTTCGTTGGACTTTGCCTCGTTTTCGATATGACCAATTAATGGGATTGGGATGGGCTGGATTAATTCCATTGTCAATGTATAATGTTGTTGTGACAGCTTTTGGTATCTTAATTGGCAAGCCATTTACCGCCGGCATCGTAGGAGTTGTTTTATTGATCCTTGGATTATTAATCCACGATCAGTTATTTGTAAAGAAAAAAATAGCTTAGGAATATGAAATTAAGCAATCGAACTAAAGTGATGGAGCAGGGTGAAATGACCCTTGCCGAGCGTATGTATTTACCTGCCATTGTGGGGGGTATGGCAACCACGCTTAAGCACTTTTTCTCAAAACCAGTAACCATTCGTTATCCTGAACAGAAGCGATATTTAGGTCCTATTTTTAGGGGCCAACATATTTTAAAGAAGGATGAGCAGGGAGCAGAAAGGTGTACAGCCTGTGGATTATGTGCGGTTGCGTGCCCGGCAGAGGCGATATCGATGGTGGCCGCTGAGCGTAAACCGGGTGAGGAAAAATTATATAGAGAAGAAAAATATGCCAAAGTGTACGAAGTCAATATGCTTCGTTGCATCTTTTGCGGATTGTGTGAAGAGGCTTGTCCAAAGGAGGCTATTTTCCTTCGTCACGACACGATGGTACCTGTTTTTAATAGCCGCGATGAGGTTATTTATGGGAAAGATAAATTAGTAGAAAAAATGGACCAACGCTATTTGCGCGACGGTTGGAAATAATAATAATATGGTGATTTCTAATATTTGGTATTTTCTTTCTGGGTTAACCTTGTTGAGCGCCTTAATGGTTGTTCTCGCTAAAAATCCCATTCATAGTGTTTTGTATTTAGTCTTTACGTTCTTTTGCATTTCGGGTCACTATGTACTTTTAAATGCGCAGTTTTTGATGGCTGTGAATATTATTGTCTATGCGGGGGCTATTATGGTCTTGTTTTTATTTGTGATCATGATGTTTGATTTGAAAAAGAATCAACCTGAATCTAAATCTTCCTTAACTAAATTAGCCGGCTCGGTTGTTGCGGGCACTTTATTGGTTTTGTTGATTGCTTTATTGCGCAAAAATAACTTGCCAGCACCTTCAGAGGTTAATTTTAAATCCCAAACGGGAATGGTGGAAACCTTAGGTAAGATCTTATATACTGAATATCTGTTGCCTTTTGAATTAATTTCAATCTTGTTCTTTGTGGCGATGGTCGGTGCGGTGATGTTAGGAAAACGAGAAGCGGGCGATCGTAATTTTTAATTGACGATGTGCATAAAAAAAGGGATCTGATTTTTCAGATCCCTTTTTTTGTTACCTAATAATCTTATTTTTTTGAACTTTTCTTTTTAACTGGGCGGTCAAATGATCCTAGTTTCAATCCTATTTGGCCTGAAACCCCGTTCATATCTTCCGTACTTTTTTCTCCAGTGGCAAATCGGTAATTGACCGCACCAAATAATTTAGCATATTTAAAGACATTTACTTCAAGGCTAACACCGGGTTGAATACCCAATGCTCCTGGTCCTCGCATAAACATTCTGTGGTCATCATCAAAATCATGTTTCCTAAATCCGGGTTGTTGGGCGCCCATTGGAGGGTTGTTATTATATTGGGGATTTGCAATCAATAAAATATCAGGATGTTCTGTGCGAATTCTCCCGATCATTAAAGGAAAACTCACATGTATGAGTGCATTGGGTTTTGGAGTGTATTCTAATTGAAAACCTGAAAACGATTGCCTAGGTTTTGAGCTAGTTGACATATTTCGATTATCTTCACGGTCCCTCATATTGTCTAAAGTTCCTGCTCCTAGAGACCATTTGTTATTGAGAATAACCGCAAAATTAAACCCTTGTTGGGCTCCTAATTGGCCAAACTGCAATACGGGACCGGCGGTAAATCCTATCGATTTTACTCCAAACCCTTTTTTCAAAGAGAAAAGCGTTTTTAACTCGGTTTTGGGTTGATCTTTTTTAACTGTGTCAAGTTGTGTAGATCCAACATGGATGGCTTGAGAAGTAAACCCTAAGGTTAATGAAATTAAAATTAGGGTTAGGCGAATTGAATTTGTTTTGATGTGCATATGTTTCATTTTTTGATTTCAAAAGCAAGCTATAATTTTTTTTAAATATTTTAATTGAATTCGATATAAACTTCAATTTCACTCGGTCTAGCTAATAAGTGTTTATTTTAAGTCCTACAGAAAAGTTTCTACCTGGTGCAGCATTGTAATATCTTCCAGCTGCGGCATTTAAATCCGGTCCTAAACTATAGGTTTCATTTAGGATATTTTCCAAGGCAAACCAAAGTTCCCACCCAAATTTAGGGTTTGATTTTTGATAGGAAATTTTGGAATTCCAAATGCGATAAGCTGGCATTTGGTCTGTATTGGCGTCATTTAAATATAGGTAATCCGAGAAGATGTATTGTTGGTTCCACGAAAACCCTGACGGGTGATTGTAAATAACTAAAAATGAGTTTTGAAATGGACTTGTCCCGGTCAAGAAGTTGCCATTATAGGTTTTACCAGCCGTGGTATAATCCGTAAATCTGAAATCCTGCCAAGTCAAAGAGTTGTTGACCAATAAGTTTTTATGGGCTTTCCAGGCCGTAGTCAATTCCAGCCCTTTTTGTGTCGTTTCCCCTACGTTTGCAAAATAATCAGAACCATCAGCGGCTCTTCTGACCACAATGGTTTCATTGAGATTAAATAAATAGGCTGTTAAATCCCAATTGAAAGATTTGTCATTGGATTCACCTTTCCATGCAATTTCCTTATTCCAGCCTTTTTCTGCTTTTAAATTGGTATTTATTATTCCAGCTGAAGGCCGCATTTCAGAAATGCTTGGAGGCGAATAACCCTGCGCTATTTTAGCCGTGATACTTTGGTGCAAGCCTAATTTCCGGACGATGGCTGCTCGGGGCGAGAAGATCGTTTCTTGATTTATGTATTGAGTCGCATAGGTATTTAGACTTCCCGAAAGCGTCAATATCCATTGCGTATTTAGCTCATAATCGGCTTGTAAAAAAGTCGTTAATTGCCCTAAATGGGTGTTTTGAGTTAATTGCAAAGTGTCTTTGATTCCTTTTTTATTCCCAAATGTTTGGCTATTAAATTGGCCTGATTGCCATTCAAAGCCTGCGTCTAAATTGATGATTCCTTTTCGATGAATGACGCCCCGACTACTAAAATTGGACTCATCTCGTACTTCATAATTTCGGATGGTTGGGTTTTCAACCTGATTGTATTGAATTCCATTGATGAAATTCCATCCCCATTTCGAATTAAATTGATTGGATATGTGAGCACCAATCCCAAAACTTTTTAACTTAAAAGTGGCTTGTTGGTCTACGGCACTTTTAAAAGCACCTGCGGCCGGCCTTGCATTTTTTGGATTTTCTTGATACTGTTTTAGCGTTAATCCCCCAGGCGTCTGATACGCTAAATCTCCATAGTAGGAGGTTAGGCTAATGGCTCCGGATGTACCAAAAGACTTATTGAATTCATAAGAAATCCATTGTTTTTTTATAGCTGATTGAATTCTAAAACCTTCTTGCTGCCATTGAGATGCATAGATTCGATGATTTTTAAAGGCGTTTCCTAGATTCATGTCGATGGATGTTTTTAACCCTCCAAGGGATGGGTACATCGTTTGAAATTTTATCTTATTTTTTAAATCAAAGCCACTATTGAAAAGGATCGCACCTCCGGTACCCGCACCATAAATTCCACCCCCGGGACCTTTTGTGATGATGATTTGGCGAAATAAATCAGGTTCTAATAAGGACAAATAGGTGTTGTTTCCAGCATCAGTGAACGGGATTTGATTCCAATAAACTTTTATATTTCTGACGCCAAAGGGCGCTCTTAACGAGCTACCTCTGATGGCGATCCGATAACTTCCCGGAGATCGCTCCTCCATACGAACGCCCGCTTGAGTATTTAATCCACTGACAAAACTAGTCCCGTTGGTCGGACTTATGATTTTATCCGTCAAGATCGAAAGAGCATCCGGACTGGTTAATTTCTGCCTTGATTTCTCAAATACTTTTACCTCTACATTAGTTAACTCTGTTGTTTTTAGACTATCCGATTGGATAGATAATGTTTGAAAAGTAATGAGGAGCGCTAGCAATAATAATTTAAAATTCATATTGTAATGAAAAAGATAGATTGTTTGCTTGGGACGCTAGGATTGACTTTGAGTTTTTATTTTCGGCGGCTCCTAAATTTAAAATTTCATAGGTTATCAAAGCCCCAATTTTGGCCTTCTTAAATCCTATTTTCCCTTTATAAGATAAATCATTGTCCGAGTTTGTTGAACTATACGGTACCCCTACATAATTGCCATATAAAGTAATGTCCCTTAGGATGGGTTCAAATATTTGTCCTTGAACGGTAATCGTTGTTTTTCCCGGAATAATTAATCCAATGCCGGCATTAATTCCGTGTAGGCGGTATTTTTCTTCTTCGATGTAATTGGAATTTTTGGAACTTATTTTCCGGGCTATGGACTTGCTGTATAGACTCAGAATGGGATAAAAATGTGGGAGTATGCTCTTGTTTTGATTCCATAAAAAGCCAACCTCCGCTTCTGAACCCCTATAATTTGAAAATAATTCTTCGGTGGAACTTATTGGAGTTGAGTTGGTATTACGTGGTTCTATAAAGGCATATTTTGATCGGTCAACATCAGATCGATGCAGGTTTCCGTACGCTTTTAAGGCAACAAAAAATTTACGTTTTGATTCTTTTTTTTGAATGGATAATTGAACATTCAAATCCGCTGTCGACTGACTTTCAAGCCATGAAATTTGAGTGGCACCTAAACCAGCTTCAAGTCTAAATAATTGGGCCTGCGCAATTTGACTTGAAAAAAGAATAAATAAAAATATAAGGTTTTTGGTGTATCTCATGAACGTTTAAATGTATTTAAAATTACCAATATTTCTCACCTTTATTGTAGGCAAAACGAATCCCCCTAAAAATTATTGTGATGTGATTCAGGATGGTAGGGATTAGGCCAAAGTGCTTGGATAATACTTGAAACCTTTCTAGCCAAGATTTTTTAAGGTTTTTAACGGAAGCCCCTCCCATCAAATAATTGCAAATGGGCTCCGACATATAGCTGATTTTATGCGCAGATTTTAAACATTGAATCTCCCAATCTATGTCGGAGCTCAACTGGTATTCCAAGGAAAAGAAGGGTGCGATCGACTTTTTACAAATAAAGGCTTGATGGCAGACCAACATCCCAAATTTAAAATCTTTCCACGTCAAATTTTGTGGCAATTGATGCGGCGTGGCCTCACTTCTTTTGCCCATAAAATTTCCTTTTAAATCAACAAAATTGGCATCGCCATATAACACATCTGGATTATCAGCTACATGATTTAAAATCGTTTTTAATGTGTTTACACTTGCAAATTCATCTCCCGCATTCATAAATAGGATATATTCACCAGTAGCCTTAGCGAGACCTTTGTTCATCGCATCGTAAATTCCTTTGTCATTTTCCGAGATCAGCAGGTCTGGTTTGATCGACCCGTTTTGGATGAGGCTCAAGGTACGGTCTTGGGAATTTCCGTCGACAATAATGTATTCAAATTGGTCTCGATTCCCTTGTGCATGCACGCTATCAAGCGTTCTTTGGATATAAGCTTCGGCCTGAAATGTGATCGTGATGATGCTAATTTTGGCTGACATCTTGCATGGATTTTAAATAAAAATCGATATGTTTTTGAGATACAATGTCCTCCGAATAATTATTTTCTGCAAATTTCCTTCCTTCTATGGAGGCTATTGCTAGATTTTCTAGGAGCCATTGGATTCCCGTAGCCAAATCATTGGAATCCAATTTTTCAGCAACATATCCATTTTGTTTGTGCGCAATCATTTCTGGAATGCCGCCCGTATTAAACCCGATGCTAGGTGTTCCACAAGCCATCGCCTCCATGATGGTATTCGGTAAATTTTCCTCCAAAGAAGGGGTGATGAACAGATCAGCGGCATGGTAAATATCAATCATTTGATAAGGATCGGATACATGCCCCATGGCGTTTACATTTAAAGGCAATGAGTGGATAATTTCGGAATCCGTCAGTCCGCCAACGATCAATAGTTCTGTTTCGGGGGTGCGAGTTGGATTATTTTGTGCCCATATTTCCAGCGCTTTGCTCAAATAATCAAAGCCTTTTGCCGGCGCATTTACGCGCATGGCGACGAACAAAAAATACGTTTTATGAGGATCTAAGCCCAATTTTTTCCTGGCCTCTTCTTTATCTCCCGGTTTGAATATTTGGGTGTCGATGGCATTTGGAATCGCTACAATTTCTCTAGGATATAAAATCGTACTCGCTGCTGCTTTTTCTTTTAACCATTGGCTACAGGTAATTATTTTCAAATTAGTTGAGTCAAATTCCACCGCTTTTTGGGCCCATAATTGATGTGAAATATCCCAGTGTTCAGGCTGTTTCACAAATTTACACTGACCGCAATTTATTTGAAATCGGTTGCAGTCGCCACTGTGATGACATCCGCCCGTAAATGCCCACATGTCGTGCAAAGTCCAAATCACAGGTTTTCCTAATTTTAATAACGCTGATATATCCGAAATTCCCATGAACCCAAAGTTCATCCAGTGCAAGTGAATGACGTCTGCCGATTTTATGGAAGGATGTTGGGATAAATTTTGTCCAAAAACCCCAGGATTAAATAAAAAACGAATCGATTTATCTTTTTCATGCGGAAGGAAATAAAGTCTTTCTAAAATAAATCGCAGCCATGCGATGCCTTTTTTTAACCAGGAATCATTGACCGAAACAGCCGCATCGTCTCCTGATTTTTCCTGCACTAAATAAGTTACCTGATGACCTGCATTTTTTAAGGCAATGGCCAATCGACCGCAGGCAATTCCCGCACCCCCATTTTGGTTATGGTAGGAAAGCATGACAACCTTGAGTGCTTTTGGATTCATTTATTTTTCAGCCTTAATTAAGATGTATGGGGCAAAAGCTTTGGTTTGAATGGGAACTAATTTAAAGAAAATTTTCAGAGGGAGCCAACAAGCTTTTTTGAATGCCTTCACCCAAAGTGGTTGAGTGGATTCGTTCTCGAGCCATAACATAAACCCACCGGAGTAGTTGACGTCAATATTTTTCAAATTCAAAAGCTGGCAGATTTGGGTTAATAAATCAATGTCCATGCATGGGATATGGTGTTTAGCATAATTTTCAGGATCGAAGGTTCTTTGGAACCAACCATTTAATCCCTTGAAATTAGGTAAACTAATAAACAATTGGCCACCGATGGCTAGGTAATTGACATGCCTCGCTATAATGTCTTGGGTATCTTTGAAATGCTCGATAAGGCCGTTGGAGATCACTAAATCAAACGAATTTTTTCCTTCAGGATCATCTGAAAATAAGTCTTTTTCCCAAATGTTAATGGGGCCCTCGTAATCATTCGCTTTTTTTAATTGGTCCACTAATTCACCTAAAATAACAAAATCCAAGAGCGTACTTTTTACGTCAAATTTCTTTCCTGCCCAAACCGAATAATATCCGGGAAAGCCGCCAATCTCCAACAACGTTTTTATTTTTTTTGATTCAATTAAATCGGCTAATTCTTTCGTAAACGTATATTGATTCGGTATTGGAAATATCAAACCTTCCTTGCTAAGCCAGTAGTTTTTCCAAAAATCATAATCGGTCAACGCGTCTGAAGCCATTATTTTGAAAATAGGTTGAATAAGTTTTCGGCAATTCTTTCTGCTGCATGCCCATCCCAAAGGGGAGGGATTTGGCCTTTTTTATGATGGCCAGCTAAAATTTCTTCTAAGGCCGCAAAGGTTATTTTGGGGTTAAGGTCGGCCAGTAACTGATTTGTTCCCAAGGTTACTGTGATGGGTCTCTCGGTGGAATCACGGAACGTTAAACATGGGATGCCTAAATAAGTGGTTTCCTCCTGAATCCCCCCTGAATCCGTCAATATAGCTTTTGAATGAGTCATTAGTTGGATAAACTCCAAATAGCCCAAAGGCTCAGTCAAAATCAAGTTTTTGTTTTGTGTCAATGTATCCTCTAAACCGAATTTAGCCATGTTTGATCGGGTGCGGGGATGTATGGGAAATACGACTTTAGTTTTCGCCGTACTGAGCTCAATTAATTCTAAAATAGATCTCAAACCAGTTTCAGTGTCTACGTTGGCCGGCCGATGCATCGTCATGACGATAAACGCATCCGTATTTTTTACTGGCTCAATGGTTTGCAAACCCAACTCCTCCAATATGCGGCTCGATTTTGCTTTTTCCTGGTAGCGGACCAACGAGTCAATCATCACATTACCTGTAAAGAATACTTTTTCAACCGGCACCCCCTCGCGTTTTAAATGGTCTAGTCCACTTTGCTCCGTGACAAATAGGTAATTAGCTACTGAATCGGTTAAGATGCGATTGATTTCTTCGGGCATCGTTCGATCCCCTGAGCGTAGACCGGCCTCCACATGCGCTAATGGAATGCCCATTTTAATCGCAACCAAGGTACACGCTAGAGTTGATGTGACATCACCTACCACGATGATAAGGTCGGGTTTTTCGGATTCAACGATTTTTTCGAAGGCCAACATGATCTTGGCCGTAACCTCCGTATGTGATCCACCTCCGATGCCCAGGAAAAAGTCGGGCTTTGGTAATTCCAATTGGGTGAAAAATATATCACTCATTTTGGCGTCAAAATGCTGACCTGTATGAACGATTTTTGAAGTCCATCCCGCTAAGTTTTTTATGGCTCGGTGCAATGGAGCAACTTTCATGAAATTGGGCCGCGCCCCGACTACCTGAATAACGTTCATTTGGAAAAATTTCTAGCCCCAAAGTTACGAAGAACAAAGTAGATTTTAAATTAGCGATGGGAGAGAATAGAATAAAGGATAAATAGTGCTGTATTTAAAGCGCCTTTTGGTCTATACTGATTGCCAAGCTCTATTTTCGCAAGGTTATGTATGCTGTATGCATTAGCCATGAATTATAGCCAAAGGATACAGATACTACCTCGAACCCTTCTTTAGCTTTTTTATTTAGTATGCCTACCACTTTTCGTCTTAATGAGTTAGATGCCCCCCATGTCGATTCTTGAATAATTGAATAAGTCATGATGTTATTTTTCGTTAGTTACTAATTTCCAAATCTTGTCATTGTAGTTTTCCTTTTTCAAATGGCCCTACGTTTAAAAGTTCCCAAACCCCTGCAAAACCTTTTTCCTTTTCTTCACTCAAAAATCATAATTTGCTGGATTAGGGTAATTTCCTACCTTAAACGAACTAGGTATTTCTTTAAATTCGCTACAAATAGTGTTTTATCAACACTATTTGTCTCGCTTGTAATATGCCACAATGCTAGCTTTCGCAAGTGTGTTATTCCAAAGATAAAAACCGACAACCGCTGGATTAATGGTGGCATCAAGTCCTAATTTGTCAGTTTTCAAGGCATAAACGGTGAGAATGTACTGATGAAAACCGTGGCCAACAGGCGGGCAAGGACCTCCAAAGCCATTAATTCCATAGTCTGTTTTACTTTGAATGGCTCCTTTGGGCGCTAAATTAAGACTAATAATACCTGCGTTAGTGACTAACTCGTTTACGTTTGATGGAATATCAAACACAACCCAATGCCAAAAACCACTCCCAGTAGGCGCATCTGGATCATACATGGTAACAGCAAAACTTTTTGTTCCTTCGGGTGCATTTGTCCAAGATAATTGAGGCGATTGGTTGTCTCCCGAACACCCAAAACCATTGAATTCTTGTGTTTTGGTCGTTTCTCCACCCAAATCTTTGCTGCTTAATGTAAATGTCTTTTGTCCAAAAACAGCTGTTGAGAAAATCAACGACATAACTAAAATCAAATTTGTTCTTTTCATTTTTTTATCGTGTTTAAATTTTCACCAAAATTAAAAAGTACACAGCGAAGAAAATTTAGGATTAGGTTCAAAAAGTGTTGCTAAAAGTTCAACCTTTATGATGCTGTTTGGGTGTGATTCCAAATTTTGATTTATACGCTTGTATAAAGCTTGATAAATTCTCATATCCGACCTCTGCATATATTTCGGACGAACTTTTTTGTTCTTTAGAAAGCAAATGATGTGCATAGGCTAATCTTTTATTTTGAAACCAT
>CAIZMB010000090.1 GCA_903933935.1 uncultured Cytophagaceae bacterium | reverse complement strand
TTACTAAACGAATCCCCCTACTTTCGGCGTATTACCTCGTATGAATCTTCTTAGATTTAGATGCAAAGCAGCGTATAAATATTTATGGACAAAAATTTACATCTGGTTTCATCTACATTACAAATGAGATTTAAATCTATACCCATTTTTTAAATGACCTAATTGAATGAATGCAGCATGGAGACGGATATCCCTGAGCGGGATTGAAGTTTGAATTGCTTACACGGAATGAAAAAATTAGTGTAAAAAAAGTTAATTCATACTCATTCAATTTAGGAATCTAATTTAAATAATTAATCTCTAGTTTATTTGCAGGAGAACTTATCAAATGCTCCTATGTAATAAGAGGCTAAATTTGACAAAACCACTAAAATACAAGTATATAATAAAAGAAAACGCAAAATTTAATTCACTCACGCTCAAATCATCTAATATTAAGAAGGGTCAGCAAAAGTATGCTAAGTTATTTATAATCAATATGTTAAATATAATTTAATATGGAAGATGAAATTTCAAGATTAGCTTTTACGTTTAGAGAAATTCGCATTGTTAATCTAGCCAAAGAAGGTTTAACAAATAAAGAAATTTCAATACTGTTGCAAATATAAGTGTCTACCGTCAAATGTCACAGAAGGAGAATATCATAAAAAAATTAGGGTTAAAAGGAAAGTCAGAATTTGTCAAGTATTTGCTTTAAAAAATACCCAATATTTAAAACTAGTCGAATCCATTGTTCATTCTACTACTAAAATACTACTAAAATACTACCTAGGTAGGATTGACACGTGTATTTAGAAACTCTAAGTTTACACCATGCTGCGCAGCACTGGTGAAACCCGAAAAACCAATAATGAGTAGGGAAGAAAATTAATTTATTAATATGAAAAAGCTAGATGAAAAATCCTGTAATAATCTTTATGGGGGCTGGAAATTTGCAATTAGACTTGGCGAATGGGTATTTTTAGACCATGACGGAAAACGAACAGGTGATAAATGGCATTGGTGGTTTGAATAGATGCTTATTATAACGCCTCTTCTCATTGCATTAGGGGCGTTATTTCTTAAAAAAATATAATGAAATTGATCAATCCCTTATTATTTTTATTAACCTTCGCATTACACCCATTTGCTTTGGATGCAAGCATAACTGAGCTTCGTTCCGATAGTTTATCTGAGGTAATTGTAAGAGGTAAGAAAATTGGATATTTGAAACTTTTGAAGGATTGCTATGCCAACTTTACAAAAGTTACACCTGGTAATTTTAATCAAGATTTTTCAGGTTACAGTGTTTTAACGCGGAATGAAAAGTTGCAATTTGAATTAAACGGAATTCTAAGAGTAGATTTTTTAAACTATTTGAACTTTAATCATTTTTTTATTGCAAAGGATTGTAAATATTTAAATAACATTCGTAGAAGTAAGAATGAAAATTTACCATTGTATCCATTGGCTTTATTAGATAAACTAGAGCTAAGCGAACTTAAGACAATAATTAAATCCAGCAAATATGTATTTAAGCCCCTTCGAGAAAATAACGAGATAGTAGAGCTAGCATTTGCTCCTGAGAGGTTGGTTTTTGAGTCTCAAAAAGAAATAAAATCATTAAGTAACATAATGGAAATTGAGGAATCGGATAAAAAACGATTCTTGTATAAGGGTACAATTATTATAAACAAGCGTGATTTAGCATTTGAAAAAATAGTTGTTCATCTATTGAAAAGTCCTAAAAACACAACCGTGAGTGTTATAAAAAATTTTAAGCCTTTTGATAAATACTT
>CAIZMB010000089.1 GCA_903933935.1 uncultured Cytophagaceae bacterium | reverse complement strand
GGTGTGTCGGCCAATGATGTTAAGTATTCTCCTTTTTATAATATCCCGTTGCCCAACTGGAAAGTGGATTATAATGGGTTAAATTTAATTCCATGGATTACAAAGAAATTTTCTTCTTTTACTATTTCGCATATGTACTCTAGTACATATAGCGTTGGGAATTTTGTTTCAGCTTTGGAATATGGTCAATTTGAAAATGACTACACCAACCTGACGCTTAATAGCTTACTTTACCCTTTATCGTCAAGATTTGACACTAAAACGAATACTTTGATTCCTGTGTATGTGATGAGTACGATCTCTTTTACAGAGCGTTTTTCCCCTTTAATTGGTATCAATGCAATTACGAAAAGTAGAGTTTCACTTCGCTTTGAATATAATCAAGATAGGAATGTGGGGTTAAATTTGTCTAATAATCAAGTAGCTGAATTATCGAATAAAGATTTAACATTTGCTATTGGTTTTACTAAGTCTAATTTGTTAATACCTTTTAAAATTAATGGCCGTAACGTTCGTTTGCCTAATGATTTAAGGTTTAACTGCAATTTAACAATACGTGATACTCGGACTTTACAAAGGAAATTGGATGCTGAGACGATTGTGACTCAAGGCTTTTATAATTTCCAATTTAGGCCACAAATTAGTTATGCGATTAGCGATAAATTGTCTGTCACTGCATATTTTGATAAAATGTTTAATAATCCTTTGGTTTCAAATTCTTTTTATCGTTCCACGGTCGCTGGTGGTTTTCAAATCCGTTATAGCTTAAATGAATAAATTCAATTATTGAATAAAATTATTTGCAATAAATCATGAATTTCGTGACCTTTGCATGCTAAAACAATACATATGAATTTTCCAGTTGACTTAAAGTACACACAAGAACACGAATGGATTAAAATTGAGGGAGATATAGCGGTGGTGGGAATTACTGATTTCGCCCAAGGAGAATTAGGAGATATCGTTTTTGTTGAAGTAGAGTCAGTAGGAAAAAATATATCGAAGGATGGTGTTTTTGGAACAGTGGAAGCTGTTAAGACGGTGTCGGATTTGTTCTTACCTGTATCTGGTGAGGTGATTGAATTTAATACATCTTTAAATAATAACCCGGAACTTATCAACTCGGATCCTTATGGAGAAGGTTGGGTGATCAAAATGAAACCAAGTGATTTAGGTGATATAAGCCATTTAATGGATGTTGAAACCTACAAATCCTTTATTGCACATTAATTTTTAACCCTGTTGATCAGGGTTTTTTTTTACCATAGAAATCGCATGAGAATTTTATTTAAATCGGTTTTAATACAAGATAGTCTCTCTGACTTCTATAATCAGGTAGTTGATTTATGCATTGAAAATGGTCAATGGATTCAAATTGGAAATAATTTGAAGGAAAATGCTGACATAGTCATTGACCAGCCAGGTTTAGCTTGGGCTCCTTCGATCGTTGATTTACGCGTTCACAATACCTTGCCAGGTGGCGAGTTTAAAGAAGATTGGGCAAGTTTGTCTGCAGCAGCTAAGAAAGGTGGGGTATTAGATTTATTACTATTGCCTACGGGGGATCCGGTTCCCCAACAACCACAGGCGCTTGAGTTTGTCAGAAATATGTCTGCCTTACATGGCGTCAACTTTATTCCCATGGCACCTTTGACGATTGATAATCAAGGGGAAAGTTTCACTGATTTATTTGATTTATTTTCTTCGGGAACTCATTGGTTTGCTCACGGAAATTCAAGTATTCAGAACGTAGATTTAATGAGTAAGTGTTTGCAATATTTGCAATCACTTCCAGCAACTATTGTGTCCAGACCGGATACCACTGGTTTATCTCTCTATGGTCAAATTAATGAAGGCTTACAAAGTACTTTATTGGGACTTAAAGGGATCCCCGATTTATCTGAAACATTAAGTGTAAAACGCGATTTAGATTTGTTAACATATATTTTATCCAATTCGTTTGGTCACACTCATGCTAAGTTTAGACTTCATTTCTCGTGTCTTTCTTGCGGCGAATCTGTGGAATTAATTCGGGCAGCTAAGAAAAAGGGATTACCTGTATCATGTGATGTGGCTGTTCACCAATTGATATTCACGGAAGATTCGATGAGTGATTTTGATTCGATGAAAAAAGTTTTTCCACCATTTCGGACTGAGAAAGATGTTAATACCTTATGGAAAGGTGTCCAAGATGGTACTATTGATGCGATTGTGTCCGATCATACTCCTCATGAAAGTGAAGTAAAGGAAGTTGAGTTTGATCATGCAGCTTTTGGCTCAATAGGCTTGGAAACCTTGTTTGTTTCGTGTTATCAAGAGGCTTCCCAAAGAAAAATTACGTTTATAGATAAATTACTTTCATCAAATCCTGCAAATTTAGTGGGTCTTAACATGCCTACAGTTAGCAAAGGAAGTGATGTGAAAGGTATATTATTTCAAAAAGTTCCATCTTATGCTTATTCAGCAGATCAGATTGTTGGTAAATCTAAAAATTCCGCTTTTCTTGGATATACTTTTAGCCATAAAATTTTAATGGTACTGAATCAAAAAGAGATTTCGTACAATAATCAATAGATGAAAAATTTGATCAAGTATTGGCCCCAATTATTGGCTACAAGTCTATTTGCAGTTTGTTTAATCATCCTTTATTGCATTATCTTTTACTATATGGGGGTTTTACCCCTTGGCGGTAAAAAAGCCCCTAGTTTTGTTTTGGTATTAATTCTTCAGTATTTATTGGTCAAAAAGGTTTTTAAAACAGATGCTGCTCATTTTTTAAATATTTTTCTGTTTCAATATATCTATATTCTTTTGATAGCTATTTTCAGTTCAATGGTCTTGTATTTTTTCTATTTATCCGAAGTAGGCCTTGGTGTTTTAAATGAATATATACAATTGAGCATCAGTGAATTACAAATGTTCAAATCGGTGATTATTGAGCAGGAAGGAATAGAATACTATAAAATGTTATTAAATGGCATTAATGGTATAGATGCTGGAAGTATCGCTAAAGATGATTTTTCTCAAAAAATTGTATTGGCATTTTTGCCAAATCTACTCATGTCTTTATATTTTAAAAAGAATTAATCATGGAAAAACAGGAAGATTTAAAAGTTTCTAACTCAGTTTTAGCCTTAAAATGGGGTGTCATTGGTGGTATAAGTAGTTTTGTATTGACACTAGTAACTAAATACTCAGGTTTGGAGGAAGACTTCAGTGAGACATTAGGGTGGGTTTCTTTTTTGGCCACACTTTTAATTAACACGACAATTCTCTATTTAGCTTTAAAAGAAGTTAGAACAAACCAAGATGATCTTTTAACATACGGTCAAGGTTTAGGTAATTCGCTCTTAATTGGTTCTATTTGGGGTGTTATTAGTGGAGGTTTTAACTATATCTATTTGAATTTTATTGACCAAGGAGTTCTTCAAAAACAAATGGATATTGCGAGGGAAAAATTGGAAAGCCAGGGTTTATCTGAAAGTCAAATTGAAGATGCTGAAAAAATCACTAAAATGATGCTGGGTCCTGGCATCCAATTTATGATTATTGTTTTCGTATCTATTTTGTTTACTTTCTTACTTGGATTAATTGTTTCAGCAGTTTTAAGAAAAGAAAAATCGATTTTTGAAGATTAATATGTGGCCGATTATTCAAAAAGAATTCAATGTGTTTTTCACCTCGTTCATCGGAATTGGTCTGATGTTTTCTTTTTATTTATTGATCGGATTATACACGTGGTTTTTTCAAGGCAATGTGCTTGATTTTGGGTTTGCTGAATTAAGTGTTTTTTTTGATTTAAGTCCATGGTTTTTTTTATTTTTTACACCGGCCATTTGCATGAGATTATTTTCTGAAGAATTTGAATTAGGAACTTTTAATCTTTTACGGTCATTGCCTATTTCCATCAATAGAATCATAATCGCCAAAATTCTAAGCCAAATATTTCTCTTGGCCATTATTTTAATACCAACAATTGTATTTATTTATAGCATTGGCACTTTAAGTTCGCCTGCCTTTAATATTGATTTTGGGATCATATTTAGCTCTTATTTGAGTTTACTTTTGCTGATTATCGTTTTTGTTTGTTTAAGTGCATTGGCTTCATCTTTGGCAACGAAACAGGCGTTATCGTTTGTATTGGGTGTTTTCCTGAATTTTCTATTTTGGCAAGGACCTCAAGAATTAAGTAAAATTTTCAACTTTGACTTTACCTTTCAAAGCTTAAATTATCATTTTCAAAATATCAGTAGGGGAGTACTTGATTTTTCAAGTGTAGGTTTTTACTTAGGACTTATTTTGGTGATTATTGGGATTCTTATTTTGCGCTTCCATTGGAATTATTTGAAGTCGAGAATTTGAATACGCTCTTCGCAGAATTTTATCTCTGACTCTTCATTGGATGCAATAACGATTAATTTATCCTTTTCAGCATCTAATTTACGTTGAAACCAGTCTTTTGACTTACTATCCAAATTAGTCGTCGGTTCATCTAAAAACAAAAATGGCCTTGGTGCTGAAAAAGCAAGCGTTAGTTTTGTTTTTTGCTTCATTCCAGATGAAAAATCTTTAATTAGTTTATTGGGGTTTGTTTTTAACTCAGAAAATTCTTCAAAAGTGTTGATGTTAAATTCTGAAGGCAAATTCTGTATGCTAACTAAAAAAGAGATTAATTCGCTGACGGAAAATTCTTCTATTATTTCACTGTAGGGAGCTGCAAACGAAATTTTTTTATAAGACTGATCATTTTCTATTTTAATTCCTTGGTTATCGAAATAAGTCACGGTGCCTTTGGTGGGCAATGAAAATTGGCTCAGTAATTGTAATAAAGTAGATTTACCGGAACCGTTCGGTCCTACAATGGCATATTTTTGATAATCTTTAAAATCAAAATTGAAATTTTTAATGACATATTCTTGGCGGAATTTCTTTTCTAAATTTTCAGCAAGAATTTTCATAGGAGTTAGCTTAGCCTTTCATAATTCCTCTTTCTGAACTGCGAATGAAATCAATGATTTCATCTCTTTCAGGAGACTTTCTGATCGATTTTTCAATTTGTTCTAATGCGTCATGGTTATTTAATCCCTTATTGTATAGGAATCTATATACTTCTTGGATTTCATTAATGAGTTCATCGGTAAATCCCCGCCTCTTTAAACCTATTGAATTAACTCCGGCAAAAGTAAGTGGTTCTCTACCTGATTTTGTAAAAGGTGGCACATCTTTTCGAACTAGTGAACCTCCTGAAATCATTACATGTCTACCTATTTGACCAAATTGATGAACTGCCGATGAACCTCCAATAATAGCAAAATCCCCAACATTAACATGGCCAGCTAATTGAACAGCATTTGCGATGATACATTGGTTTCCAATCACGCAATCGTGAGCTATATGGACATATGCCATGATTAAACAATTGGGTCCAATGACTGTTTTTTGTCTGTCACTAGTTCCTCGATTAACCGTTACACATTCTCTAATAGTGGTATTATCACCAATTTCAGCTGTCGTTATTTCTCCTCCAAACTTTAAATCTTGAGGAATCGCTGAGATAACAGCTCCAGGGAATATTTTAACATTTTTTCCAATTCTCGCTCCTGGAAAAATTGTTACATTTGAACCAATCCAACAACCCTCTCCGATTTGTACGTCATCGTGTATAACCGTGAAAGGATCAATTTGTACATTGGATCCGATGACGGCATTCGGGTTAATAGAAGTTAATGGATAAGTCATAAATTTTATACTATGATTTTCTAACTAAACTTGCTGTCATTTCTGCCTCACAAACTACTTGGCCCGAAACATATGCTTTCCCTATCATCTTGGCAATACCTCTTCTAATGGGCGCCTGAAGCTCACATTTAAATATTACAGTATCTCCTGGGATGACACTTTTTCTAAACCTACAATTTTCAATGCCGACTAAATAGGGCCAATAATTTTCAGGATCCGGTACTGAACTAAGTACTAAAATCCCTCCAGTTTGTGCCATGGCTTCTATCTGCATAACTCCCGGCATAACTGGATTATTAGGAAAATGACCCATGAAATAATATTCATTCATCGTTACATTTTTAACTCCTACCACACTGTTATCATCTAAATAAATAATCTTGTCAATCATTTGAAATGGATACCGATGTGGCAATAACTCATAGATTCGTTCATGAGAACAAATTGGAGGTTGTTTTGGATCATACATAGGAACATTGTTCTTTTCCGTTTCCAACATCAACTTCTTGATTTTTTTAGCTAATTCAATATTAGACGCGTGTCCTGGTCTGGAAGCTAATATTTGTGCTTTTATAGGTCTTCCTACCAAAGCTAAATCACCCATTAAATCCAATAATTTATGTCTTGCCATTTCATTTGGAAAGTGCAAGCTAGTATTATTAAGTATCCCAATTTCTTTTGAAATACTTACTTTAGGTTTTCTTAATACATCTGATAAATGTGCCAATTCCGCTTCTGAGTAATCACGGTCAGCTATGACAATGGCATTACTTAAATCTCCCCCTTTGATCAGACCTTCTTTGTATAAAACCTCTAATTCATGCACAAAACAAAAAGTTCTACACATGGCAAAACCTCTTTCAAATTGTGATACATGGCTCAAATTAGCATGTTGGCTCGATAAGAATTTCGAATTATAATCCACCATTACTGCCATCCTATAATCATTTAATGGCAATGCGGCTAATTCAATATCTTTATCAGGATCTTTAAAACGTACTTCTTCAGTTACTTCAAAAAATTTGCGATGAGCCTCTTGCTCAACTGGCTCTGCATCCTTTAATGCTTCCACAAATTTAATCGAACTACCATCCATGATGGGAGGTTCTGGACCATCTAGTTGAATTAAAACGTTGTCGATTTCAAGGCCTACCAAAGAAGCCATTACATGTTCAACCGTATTAATTCTTGCTCCATTATGTTCAATAGTGGTTCCTCTAGAGGTATCGACTACATAATCAACATCAGCATCAGCTATGGGCTGACCCGGTAAATCTGTTCGCTGAAATTTAATGCCATGGTTAGACGCCGCCGGCAAAAATGTCATATTTGTTAATACTCCTGTGTGTAGACCTACTCCACTTAAAGTGACTGATTTTGATATAGTGTGTTGCTTATTATTCATAATAAGGGTAAAGCCAACTCAATATTATTTGTTGCTTTGATTAAATTTTTCAAAAAATTCTGGCAATTGCCTAATTAACGCATTTCTCTTTAAGAAATCTACATTATTCGAGGCTGGGGTACCGCCCAATGTTTGACCTGGTTTTTTAACACTTTTTGTTACTCCTGATTGACCCGTTACGATCGTTTTAGGCGCAATAGTAATATGTCCTGCTACACCTACTTGGCCCGCTATTAAACAGTTCTCACCCACTTTCGTTGACCCTGAAATACCTGTTTGTGCTGCAATAGCGGTATTTGAACCAATCTCTACATTATGTGCTATTTGTACTAAATTATCTATTTTAACTCCTTTTCTAATAAT
This sequence comes from uncultured Cytophagaceae bacterium, assembly GCA_903933935.1. Classification (GTDB taxonomy): domain Bacteria; phylum Bacteroidota; class Bacteroidia; order Cytophagales; family Spirosomataceae; genus Aquirufa. The sequence goes on along the minus strand of CAIZMB010000089.1, from coordinate 357 downwards.
AGTTGAGCCCATTGTAGCTCGGTCAATCGTCGTATTTGAACCAATTGAAACATCATCCTCAATAACCACATTTCCTAATTGGGGAATTGATTTAAATGTTCCATCCCCTTGTGGAGCATGACCAAAACCGTCTGAGCCAATAACTGAATTGGCATGTATAATGACATTATTGCCGATATTACAATCTTTATATATGACTACACCTGGGTATATAGTGCAATCGCAACCAATAGTTACGTTTTTTCCAATACTAACTCGATCATAAATTTGTGAATTTTGTCCTATTCTACTTCCTGAATCCACCAGCGTAAAACGTCCCACAAATACGTTTTCTGAAATATGGGCATTATCAGCTAT